>CBDUEA010000167.1:0-4744 GCA_965365965.1 uncultured Polaromonas sp.
ATTTGGCGGCCTCGTCTAGCGGCGTCGTGGGTGTGATGACGCGGTCCAACACCGGCTTGCCATACTTGGATTCGCCGACTTGGAAGTACGGCGTCTCAGGCGTTGCTTCAATGAAGTTGCCGGCTGAATACACCTGAAACAAGCGCATGCCTTCACCTTTGATTTGACCGCCAAACACCATAGACACATTGAACTCAACGCCCGATAGACGCAACGATTCTGCATCGCGCTCATAGACATGGCGAATGGCCGAACCCAGCACGCGAGCGGCGTCAAACATGCTTTTGGCGTTCCAGATGGTGATCGGCTCACTGTCCGGCCTGTCTTTCAGTTGTTCGAGTTGCAAGATTTCACGCACCGATTGCGAGATCGACAAATTGCCCGCTGACAGCATCACCATGAAGCGGTCTTGTGGCTTTTCATACACCATCATTTTTCGAAAGGTGCTGATTTGGTCGACACCTGCATGGGTGCGTGAGTCAGATAAAAAAACCAAACCAGCGTTGAGTTTGATGGCGACGCAGTAAGTCATGGGGTTGTTCTTAAAAGTAAGAGAAATTGCAAAGAGAAAATGAAAAAATCAAAGAAGTTTTTTGAGTGGGTACAAGGCTTCTAGAGCTTCGCGCGGGCTCAGGTTGTCGGGGTTGATCGCTGTCAAAGCTTGTGTGATGGCTGCCCCTACCCCAGATTCTAAGTCGTTGTCGCTCAACGCTGTGGTATCTGCTGGTGTGCTGAATAAATCAACTTGGCTTTGCGATTCAGACTGCTTGGCTTCCAAGGCTTGCAAAGCATGGCGTGCATGGTTCAAGACCGTGGTTGGAATACCCGCTAATTTGGCCACTTGCACACCAAAACTGCGACTGGCGGGCCCGGGTTGAATCTCGTGCAGAAACACAATGTCTGCGCCAGACTCGGCCGCGCTCACATGCATGTTGACGGCGTTGTGATGTTCTGCAGGGAACTGTGTCAACTCAAAATAATGGGTGGCAAACAGCGTGAACGCCTGGGTTTTGTCGTGCAAGTGTGCAGCAATGCCACTGGCCAGCGCCAAGCCGTCAAAGGTTGAGGTGCCGCGTCCAATCTCGTCCATCAACACCAAAGAGTGTGGAGTGGCGCTGTGCAAAATCTGAGCAGCTTCCGTCATCTCCAGCATGAAAGTCGATTGCGCGTTGGCCAGGTCGTCAGCTGCGCCAATGCGAGTGTGGATAGCGTCAATCGGTCCGAGCCGGCAACTGGCAGCGGGCACGTAGCTGCCCATGCTGGCCAACAACACAATCAGCGCGACTTGGCGCATGTAGGTCGATTTCCCGCCCATGTTCGGGCCGGTGATGATTTGCATACGCTGCTTGTGGCCCAGCGCAGTGTCATTGGCAATGAATGCGGCGCTCGACGTTTCCGCCAACCGCGCTTGCACCACGGGGTGACGACCTTGGCTGATGGCGATGCACGGCTCACGCACAAACTTCGGGGCGCACCAGTTCAGCGTCAAAGCGCGCTCGGTCAAAGCGCACAGCGCGTCTAGGCTGGCCACGGCTTTGGCGAGTTGGCTTAACGGAGCGATAAAAGCTTGCAGCTCGTCGACGACTTGATCAAACAACCACTTTTCTCGCGCCAGCGCACGGTCTTGGGCGCTCAAGGCTTTGTCTTCAAAGGCTTTGAGTTCAGGCGTGATAAAGCGCTCAGCATTCTTCAGCGTTTGGCGGCGGCGGTAGTCTGCTGGCACTTTGTCGGCTTGACCCGTGCTGACCTCAATGTAAAAGCCATGCACTTTGTTGAACTGCACCCGCAACGTCGCAATGCCGGTACGGGCTTTTTCACGGGTTTCTAATTCCAACAAAAAGGCGTCGCAGTTCTCTGCAATGCCGCGCAGCTCGTCCAAATCGGCGTCAAACCCCATGGCAATCACGCCGCCATCGCGCACCATCGCGGCTGGCTCGGGGTGAATGGCACGTTGCAGCAAGTCAGCGCACAGCGGCGGGGCGGTGAGCTTGTTGGCGATGTTGGCTAGTAAACTACCAAATTCATCTTCAAAATCAGTCTCTATCGTCGTATTTGAGGGTAAATTGGTCGATAGCCGACGTATTTGTTGTTGAAGTTGCTCTGATTTTTGTAGTGTATTGAGCAAACCAATCAGCTCACGCGGTCGAACTTGGCGCAGCGCAATACGCGCGGTGATGCGCTCTACGTCCGCGCTGCCTTTGAGTGCCAAACGCAGTGGCTGCCACGCATTGCTGCTTTGTAAACGGGCAATCGCATCCAAACGCTGCGCAGCAACGCTGCGGTCGCGCAAGGGGCTGAGCAGCCAGCTCTTCAGCAAACGGCTACCCATGCCCGTCATGCAGGTGTCGATAAGTGAAAACAGCGTGGGTGAATCTTCACCGCGCAGGGTTTGAGTTAGCTCCAAGTTGCGGCGCGTGGTGGGTGGCAGGTCAATCAGCGCATCGCCTTTTTGCACCACAATGCTTTGCAGGTGCGTCAAGGCGCGGCCTTGCGTGTGCTTGGTGTATGACAGCAGAGCAGCCGCAGCGGCGTGGGCTTGCAGCAAATCCTGCGCATGCCAAGTCGACAAACTCGCCACTTTGAAGAGCTCCAGCAGCTTGCGTTGCCCCAAAGCTGCTTCAAACTGCCACTCAGGGCGTCTGGTTAGGTTGAATTTGCCCAATGACGCGGAATGGCTGGCTTGTTGTAAAGATTTGAGGTTGGCTTCAAACTTGGTCGTCACATCCGCGCTGAAGAGCAGCTCGCTCGGCGCAATGCGCGTTACCCAGTTGGCCAGTTCGTCCAGTGGGCACTCGGCCAAATGCAACTCGCCCTGCGTCACACTGAGCCATGCCAAGCCGCAGGTATTGCCTTTTCCCGTGCCTAAGCCTTGGTGAACGGCGAGTAAGACGGACTCGGTTTTATCACTCAACAGCGCGCTGTCGGTCAGCGTGCCGGGGGTGATGACGCGCATCACTTTGCGTTCCACTGGTCCTTTACCAGTCACTTCACCCACTTGCTCGCAAATCGCGACCGACTCGCCGAGTTTGATGAGCTTGGCTAAGTAGCCTTCAACCGCATGAAACGGCCCCCCCGCCATGGCAATCGGTTTGCCACCAGAGTTACCGCGTGCGGTGAGGGTAATATCTAAGAGGCGAGCGGCTTTGATGGCATCGTCAAAAAACAACTCGTAAAAGTCCCCCATGCGATAGAGCACCAGCGTCGTGGGGTACTCAGCCTTGACGGCCAAGTACTGCTGCATCATCGGTGTGTGATGACTTGCCCCCACGCTTGTCACTGCGTGTGCTGCGCTGTCCCCCGCGGGGGCCTTCGCGTCTTGAGGCGGCCCGGCGTCGCTCATGCTTCTCTTTACTTACCTATGGGCTTGCTGATTTAGGTTGCAGAGCGTTTCAACCGCAACGATTCCCGAACGCCAGCCTTCTCGCCAGCGCTGGCAAACTGGCTGTATTTGCCCAAAATCGGGGCCAGCTGCGCATAGATGCGCGGTGCGCCGGCCATGCATTCGCCGGTTTCTAAAAAGTTGGACTCGCCCGTAAAGTTGCCAATCAAACCACCCGCTTCAGTGATGAGCAGCGAGCCAGCGGCTACGTCCCACGGTTGCAGGTTGGCTTCAAAAAAGCCGTCGGTAAAGCCTGCGGCTACGTAGGCCAAGTCCAACGCGGCAGCACCGGGGCGGCGCACGCCTGCCGTGCGGGGCATGATGTCGCCCAGCATGTTCAGGTATTTAGGTAGATTGTCGCCCGCGCGGTAGGGGAAGCCGGTGGAGATCAGGCATTCCTCTAAGTGAATGCGCTTGCTCACGCGGATGCGGCGGTCGTTCATGTACGCGCCACGGCCTTTGGTGGCGGTGAACAGGTCGTTACGGGTCGGGTCGTAGACGACAGCTTGTTCGATTTTGCCTTTCACGGCCAAAGCGATGCTGACGCAGTACACGGGCAGACCGTGGATAAAGTTGGTGGTGCCGTCCAGCGGGTCAATGATCCATACAAACTCAGAGTCGCGTGCGCCAAATTCGGTGCCCGACTCTTCCGCCCAAATACCATGGCCTGGGTAGGCGGTCATCAACGTTTCGATGATGACTTTCTCGCAAGCCACGTCAACTTCGGTCACAAAGTCGTTGACTTGTTTGCTTGACACGCGCACAGACTCGATGTCCAGCGCAGCGCGGTTGATGAGAGAGCCAGCAGCACGAGCAGCCTTGACGGCCACGTTGATCATGGGGTGTAAATTGAGCGACATAAGTTGTAATGAAGAACGGTGAGCGGTCAAAATTCAATTTTGACTCAAAAATGAACCGCAACGATGGCGGCTCAGAAGATAGTTTCAAGCAAAGTTCAAGCTAAATGCGAGTAAGGTTGCTATCAAAAATACAATGGTGCTATTTTACCCGTTCTTGACAATCTGTCATTCCGTTCATTCCTTTTGTAATTTCTTCAGCTCATTTTTGCCATGAAAACCCGCTTTATCCTCATCAACACCAGCCACGCCGGCAACGTGGGCGCTGCTGCCCGCGCCATGAAAACCATGGGCTTTACTGACATGGTGTTGGTCGCGCCACGCTGGGCCAATGTGCTCAGACGTGAAGAAACCATCCAACGTGCCAGTGGCGCCTTGGACGTGCTCGCCAACGCCCGCATCGTCGACACCCTAGACGAAGCGCTAGACGGCATGACCCACCTGTGCGCCACAGCCATGACCCCACGCGACTTTGGCCCCCCCACCCGCAGCCCACGTGAGCACTTTG
>CBDUEA010000168.1:0-4737 GCA_965365965.1 uncultured Polaromonas sp.
CCTGGGCGAGTTCTGGGGTTTTGTCGCCTTCGCCCTGCTGGCTGCCGTGCTGGCGCTCATCGTCAGCAATTCGCCGTGGCGCGGGTTTTACGAAAGCTTCCTCCACTGGCCGGGCGAGCTGCGCATTGGCAATGACTGGCTGGTGCTGTCCAAACCTCTTTTAGTCTGGGTGAATGATTTGTGGATGGCTGTTTTCTTCTTTTTGGTGGGTTTGGAGATTAAACGCGAGCTGATGGAAGGCGAGTTGGCCTCGGTGAGCCAAGCCATGCTACCTGCAGGTGCCGCACTCGGAGGCATGATGGTGCCAGCTTTGATTTACGCCGCTATCAACTGGAATGACGCGGTTTCCCTGCGGGGTTGGGCAATTCCGGCGGCGACGGACATTGCCTTTGCTTTAGGTATTTTGGTGTTGTTAGGCAAACGTGTGCCTGTTTCGCTGAAGGTGTTTTTAACGGCAGTCGCCATCATGGACGACTTGGGCGCGATTGTCATCATTGCGTTTTTCTATACAGAGCACCTGTCTGTGCTCATGTTGCTGGCTGCTGGCGCTGGCATTGCGGTGTTGTTTACGCTGAACCGCATGCGGGTGATGAACCTGGGGCTTTACGTGCTGGTCGGTTTCTTGGTTTGGCTGTTTGTGCTCAAGTCTGGCGTGCATGCGACGCTGGCAGGCGTGGCTACAGCGCTGGCGGTTCCCCTGTCAAACCACGCTCGAGCGGGTGAAAAGATAATATCCCCCCTTAAAACCGCAGAACATGTTTTGCTCCCCTGGGTGGGATTTTTGATACTTCCGGTGTGTGCTTTTACAAATGCGGGCGTGTCTTTGCAAGGTGTGAATGCATCAGCCCTGCTGCAAACTGTGCCACTAGGCATCACTGCGGGCTTGCTCTTGGGCAAGGCTGTGGGCGTGTTTGGTGCGTCTTGGCTGATGATTCGCTTCACCAGTGCGCGGCTGCCAGATCAAGCCAGTTGGATGCAACTTTTTGGTGTTTGCGTGCTGTGTGGTGTGGGCTTCACCATGAGCCTGTTCATAGGCGGTTTGGCTTTTGAAGGACAGAGCGCCACTTTTGACACCCAGTTGAAGCTCGGTGTGCTGCTGGGGTCGTTGCTGTCTGGTGTGGTGGGTTCGCTCATTTTGCTGCGAAGCGCAAAATAAGCAGCCAACCATCAGATTCAGTGATGTTCCGTGCTGGACATCAATTTATCGGTGTACGCGACAGCTAAAGCGCTGAGCAAGAAGGTGATGTGAATGATGGTTTGCCACATCAGCATTTGCTCGGAATAGTTGGCCGCATTGATGAATGTTTTAAGCAGGTGAATGGACGAGATACCGATGATCGCCATGGCCAGTTTGACCTTCAATACAGACGCGTTGACATGGCTGAGCCATTCTGGCTGGTCGGGGTGGTCTTCCAAATTCATGCGGCTGACAAAGGTTTCGTAACCGCCCACAATCACCATGATCAGCAGGTTGGAGATCATCACCACATCAATCAAACCCAACACGACCAACATGATGACGGTTTCATTCAGGTTGGCGATGGTTACGTCAGTTTTGTAACCAATGCTGCTGACCAAAGCTTGCAGCGCTGGTTGGCTGCCAAAAGCGGCTTCAACCAGATGCAGCAGTTCCTTCAAGAAATTGAAAACATAAACAGCTTGCGCAACAATCAAACCTAAATACAAAGGCAATTGCAGCCAACGGCTTGCAAAAATCATATTGGACAAAAACTGCATTTTGTTGTTCAGCGATTTAGATGCAGATGGCGTGGGTGTGGACATTGG
This sequence comes from uncultured Polaromonas sp., assembly GCA_965365965.1. Taxonomy (GTDB): domain Bacteria; phylum Pseudomonadota; class Gammaproteobacteria; order Burkholderiales; family Burkholderiaceae_C; genus Aalborgiella. The sequence goes on from CBDUEA010000168.1 coordinate 1,786, forward strand.
TGAACTTTAAGAATTAGAAAAAAACAAAGTGCTAGATTGTAGACGCAGCCTTTTAATAACCATTTCAATCCATATTTTTTGTAAGTTTCACTTCAGTCAGTGCTTTGTAAGTGCAAACCCTGATAGTTACACTAGACCAAGCGAAGCTAAACAGGCATTGCTTGGTGTAAATTAAGTCAAATTGAATTAGTAACTTCCTGGAGACAAAAACTCATGAGCGCACCTTCATCTGCTATCCAATCAACCTTGGTTGAAAACCGCGTTTTTTACCCGACAGAGGCGCAGCAAAAAAATGCCAACATTTCAGGTATGGCAGGCTACAACGCCTTGTGCGCAGAAGCTGAAAAAGATTTTGAAGGTTTTTGGGCACGTTTGGCGCGTGAGAATGTGTTGTGGAGCAAGCCTTTCACCAAGACTTTGGATGAATCCAATGCACCGTTTTACAAATGGTTTGACGATGGCGAGTTGAACGCTTCTGCCAATTGCTTAGACAAGCATATGGGCACACCAACAGAGAACAAAACGGCGGTTATTTTTGAAGCAGATGACGGTAAAGTCACCAAAACCACTTACAAAGAATTGTTGGTTCGCGTCAGCCAGTTTGCCAATGCGATGAAAGCCGATGGCATCAAAAAAGGTGACCGCGTATTGGTCTACATGCCTATGACGCTGGAAGGCGTGATTGCGATGCAAGCCTGTGCCCGTATTGGCGCAACACACAGCGTGGTGTTTGGCGGCTTCTCTGCCAAAGCGTTGCAAGAACGCATTATCGATGCGGGTGCGGTTGCGGTCATCACCTCTAACTACCAAATGCGCGGTGGCAAAGAGTTGCCACTCAAAGCGATTGTGGATGAAGGCATCAACATGGGTGGCTGTGAGTCCATCAAAACGGTCTACGTTTACCAACGCACGCCAACGGCTTGCAACATGGTGGCGGGCCGTGACAAAACCTTTGACCAAGCGATTGCTGGCCAAAGCAGCGATTGCCCACCTGTACCGGTTGGAGCAGAGCATCCGCTCTTCATCTTATATACTTCAGGCTCAACTGGTAAGCCTAAAGGTGTGCAGCACTCGACGGGTGGCTACTTGCTATGGGCTAAGTTGACGATGGATTGGACATTCGACTTGAAGCCAGATGATGTGTTCTGGTGCACGGCTGACATTGGCTGGATCACAGGTCACACCTACGTGACTTATGGCCCCTTGGCGGCTGGTGCAACACAGATCATTTTTGAAGGTATCCCAACTTACCCGAATGCGGGTCGTTTCTGGCAGATGATTGAGCGTCATAAGTGCACGATCTTCTATACAGCGCCTACCGCTATTCGTTCTCTCATCAAAGCCGCTGAAGGCGATGCTGCCGTGCATCCAGACCGTTCTGACCTGACAAGCTTGCGCATTTTGGGCAGCGTGGGCGAGCCGATCAACCCTGAAGCTTGGATGTGGTACTACAAAAACGTGGGTGGCGAGCGTTGCCCGATTGTTGACACCTTCTGGCAAACTGAAACCGGCGGCCACATGATGACGCCGCTACCAGGCGCGACACCTCTGGTTCCTGGCAGCTGCACCTTGCCATTGCCAGGCATCATGGCAGCAATTGTTGACGAAGTGGGCGCAGATGTGCCTAACGGTTCTGGCGGCATGTTGGTCGTTAAACGCCCATGGCCATCGATGATTCGCACGATTTGGAACGACCCAGAGCGTTTTAAAGCGAGCTACTTCCCCCCCGAGTTGGGCGGCAAGACGTACCTCGCAGGTGACGGCGCAGTGCGTGCGGCTGGAAATCCAGATAACGGCAATGTCGACAGCGGCTATTTCCGCATCACAGGTCGTATTGACGACGTGCTAAACGTTTCTGGCCACCGCATGGGTACGATGGAGATTGAGTCTGCGCTTGTCTCAAAAACCGACTTGGTAGCTGAGGCTGCTGTGGTGGGACGCCCTGACGACCTGACAGGTGAAGCGATTTGCGCCTTCGTGGTGCTCAAGCGCTCTCGTCCAACGGGTGAAGAAGCCGTCAAAATTGCGAATGAGTTGCGTAACTGGGTGGCTAAAGAGATTGGCCCGATCGCCAAGCCAAAAGACATCCGCTTTGGCGATAACTTGCCAAAAACACGCAGCGGCAAAATCATGCGCCGTTTGCTACGCTCTATTGCAAAAGGTGAGGCCATCACACAAGATACCAGCACCTTGGAGAATCCAGCGATTTTGGATCAACTGGCCGAGAAGCTCTAAATTGGACTATATCCATCTGTTTATTGCAGATGGGTGTTAAGTTGGTTTATTGTTAAATTTATAGCAAACTATTGAATAAATACGCCGGCTACTGACAATAGTAAGCTAAAAATTTAATAAAAATGACATAAAAAAGCCCTGCAGGCAGCTGCAGGGCTTTTTGTTTGACTTACGGATATTTATTTCTGTGTAAGCACCCAAGCGGCCAAGGTTTTAGCTTCTGCCGCATTCACTTGCGCGTTGGCTGGCATAGGAATCGCACCCCAAACGCCCGAGCCGCCTTTTAAGATTTTGCTTGCCAGCTTGTCTGCAGCATCTTTTTGACCGGCATATTTCGCGGCGACGTCTTTGTAAGAGGGGCCAACCAATTTCTTATCAACCGCGTGGCAAGCCATGCAGTTCTTGTCAGTTGCCAGTTTCAAATCGGCCATCACCGGTGTGGCCAGCATCATCGTAGCCGCAGCCGTCAAAGATGCAAGAAGCAGTTTTTTCATGTCTATCCTAAAAAAAGGTCAAGTGAAGCAAAGTTTACAAAGATTTAACGCGGCACTTGCGCCGACCGTTGACTATAACGCAACACCAAATTGTCTAGAGGCTGGATTCGGTGTCAAAATGACACAAGCTTGAATTTAAGGAACCATCATGTATTTTCTAGGTATAGGACTGATTTTATTGGTCTGTAAACTTTTGGACATTAACCCTGTTCTTGGATGGGAT
>CBDUEA010000169.1:0-4707 GCA_965365965.1 uncultured Polaromonas sp.
ATTTTGACCCCACCTTTTTGGCCCTGCGCACCACGCCAGACAAGCTCGCTGTTGTTGCCAAAGACTTCAAGACCTATTTCCGAAAGTCTCCTGGCAGGACTGAGACTAGCTACACCATGGACCATTCGGCCGGCAGCTATGTGTTTGACACCAAAGGCAATGTGCGCCTGTACACCCGCTACGGCACGGGCGCTGCGGCATTGGCCTCAGACATTGCGCTGCTGTTGAAATAAATCAAAAGTTACTTGTTTGGTGGTTGCTAAGTGAGTGAACACCTGCACACCTGCGCACTGGGTATGGAATCATGAACAGTTTAGACACACTCAACAACCACTTCGCCATCCCGTCCAAACTGCGCTTCAATGCGTTTGGCGACGGGCTCATCGTAGCGGACATCACCAACGCCCACGCCAGTGCCAGCATGTGTCTGCAAGGTGGCCATCTGCTCAGCTGGCAGCCTACCAACACGACAGAGCCTGTGATTTGGATGTCTCCAGCCGCTCAGTTTTCGCCTCAAAAGGCCATTCGCGGTGGTATTCCCATTTGCTGGCCATGGTTTGGCGCGCATGGGACTGAATCGACTTTCCCCGCCCACGGTTTTGCCCGCACCCAGCTTTGGCAAGTTACCGGTACCCGCAGCTTGGATGACGGCTCGACTGAAATCGCTCTCAGCTTTGTGCCTGCAGAAGCAACCGAAGCCTTTTGGCCCCAAGCCAATGCCAGCAGTCGTTTAGACATGCTGGTCAATGTGGGCGCTAGCCTCAAAATCGCCTTGATCACCCGCAATCTGGGGGATACAGATTTCACGATAACCGAGGCTTTGCACACCTACTTTTCTGTGAGCGATGCAGCGCAAGTCCAGGTCGAGGGTTTAGACGGCATCCATTTCCACGACAAAGCCGCTGGCTGGACACAAGGCGACCAGGTCGGCAACATCGGCTTCGCCGGCGAGGTCGACCGCGTCTATGTCAACAGCCCAGAGCGCTGCACCATCGTTGACCCCGCTTGGCAGCGCCGCATCCACATCAGCAAACTGGGCAGCCAATCCACTGTGGTTTGGAACCCAGCCGCAGCCAGGGCCGCGCAGATGGGTGATTTGGGCGCGGAGGGCTGGCAGCGCTTTGTCTGCGTCGAAAGCGCCAATGCGCTAGAAAATGCAGTGACGGTGAAGGCGGGAAGCAGCCATACCTTGGCGGTATCGTATGAGGTTGAGTGCTTTTAGTTTACTATTAATAATATAGCAAACTATTGATTAAATACGCCGACTACAGCCAAAAAATACCTAAAAATGGGATAAATAAGCACTTTTACCTGTTTTTGACCTCTTTGACGCGCTTTCAATCCTTTCTAGCTCACCTCGGGTCAAACTTGATCAAACTTTCAACCAGCTTCTTTAGATGTTGCTGCAAGGGCGCAAAACCGTCGTGTGGCGCCAGCGTGGCTTCGTCCATGTACAACTTGCGGTTGATCTCTACTTGCACGCTGTGCCGATGCGCTGCTGGGTCGCTGTAGCGGCGCACCAGCTCGACGCCTTTGTACGGGTAGTTCAGCGCGACGCTGTAGCCAAACCCTAAAAGTTGCTGCTCGATAAACGTCAACAGCGCGTCGCTAGACGTGGTGTTATCGCGGTTGCCCAAAACAAAGTCGGCGTGCGCCACACCGGGAAAGTCAGTCGCGTGGCTGGCGGCGATGGCGGGCATGCTGTGGCAGTTGATGTGCAGGCTGTAGCCGTGGCGGTCGTGGGCGGCATCAATGGCTTGCGCCACCGCCGCATGGTAGGGCTGCCAGCATTGGGTGATGCGGTTCTGTGCCTCTTCGACAGTGAGTAAGCGGTCGTACAGCGGTTCGCCATCATCCGTGGCGCGCCACAACAAGCCCTTGCCCAGCCGGCGCTTGCTCAATACGGCAGGGTCGGTCAGGTCGACTGCATGCGGCCACGCGCCCGTGGCGGGGTCGAGCATGCTGGGGTCGATCTCGGTGGTGTTGCGGTTGGCATCTAAATAGCTGCGTGGAAAATGCGCCTCCACCCAAGCGCAGCCCAGCGCGGGGGCGAAGCTGTAGAGCTTTTCGACGTGGGTGTCCTCCGCCCGTCGCAACGTGGCCAAATCGCATACATAGTCAAAATCTGCGGGGTAGTGCACACCACTGTGGGGCGAGTCCAGCACCAAAGGTGTGTTGCCCGCATGGGAAGTTACGAATTGCATGGATAGATGTTAGCTCAGACCACTTAAAGTTGAATAAAGACCGCTTTAAGTTGGTTTTTGCGTATAAACCGCTGCGCGCTTCTGCAAAAATGCAGAAATCCCTTCTTGTCCATCCGCAGTCAGTGCGCCCGTCGCCATCTGCTCGACCGCTAAACCATAAGCCTGTGCTTGCGGCAGATCAATTTGTGCATAAAAGCCTTGCTTGCCCGACGCCTTGGACAAAGCGCTGCCGCGCGTGGCGCGTTGAATCAGGTCTAAAACGGCTGCATCCAGCTGGTCAGCCGGTACGGCGCGGTTGATCAAGCCCCAATCGGCGGCGGTTGCCGCGTCAATCGTATCCCCTGTCATGGCCAACTCCAGCGCCCGTTTGCGGCCAATGTTACGTGCCACGGCGACCAAGGGCGTGTGGCAAAACAAACCCGCTTTGCCGCCTGGAATGGCAAAACCCGCCGTGTCTGCCGCAATCGCCAAATCACACGTTGCCACCAACTGGCAGCCAGCCGCTGTCGCCAACGCATGGACTTTGGCAATCACTGGCTGTGGCATGGACTGGATGGTGTTCATCATCACCGTACATACCGCAAACAACTCCCGTGCCTCCTCCAAAGAAGCCCCTGCCATATCTCCAAAATTGTGCCCCGCGCTGAACACGGGTCCATTCGCCGCCAAAATCACCCCGCGTGCATCGCTTTGCGCCACAGATTGAAGCGCGTTGGTCAGCTCCAGCATCACCGGCATCGCCAAAGCATTGCGTTTTTCTGGCCGGTTTAACGTGATGGTGGTGATAGCACCGTCGGTGCTGAGGAGGATGTGTTGGTAATTCATAGCCCTATTTTGGCAGAGCAAGCCAAAGAGAACAACTCTCTTGAATGTCCGTAGGCTTGGGCGCTGAATTCGAACTTAAAGTGGCATTGATGGAATTAATTCAACACAATGCTCATCATCAAAGTCGTCAAAGTAGGGTCACCCTGTTTGACGATGTCGCCAGCCAATAGGTTGCCACTACGCTCCAACCGATTGCGAAAGCTGGCAGGTAGAGGGGCAACTTTTGCCCCCGCTTTAGCCAGCGCGATGGTACTTGACTGTGCAAATTGCTCGCTCATCATCCAACCACGTTCTTCTGCTTTACCGGCAACTTTGATCAGGGTCAGTTGTTGCTCACGTGGCAGTGCATCAAAAACCTTGGTGTTGATCACGACCAAGTTGCGTGGCAACCAAGCATTAGCTTGGTAAAAGTAGGGTAAATGCTCATACAGCTTGGTGTCTAAACCCTGCGCAGCAGAGGTAAAAACCAAATTCAATTTGCCAGATTTTGCGGCATTGGCTAATTCTGGTGTCTCCACGCTGATGGGTTTGCTACCGATCACTTCCGCAAAGCGTTTGAGTGGGGTGAGTTCTCGCGCATCGTTAATCCCTCAAGATCTTTGGTGCTGTTGAGCGGTTTGCTAGAAAACAGTCCTTGAGGTGGCCAGGGCACAGACATCAGCAGGGTCAAGCCTTGTTTGGCAAGTTTGGCCACCACAATATTCTCTGTGGCTTTCCATAATTTCAAGGCGCTGGGATAGGTGGTGGCAAGGAAAGGGATGGCATCGAGGCTAAACACCATGTCAGTGCTGGCTAAGCTAGGGCCAAACATTTCTGCCGCTGCAATTTTGCCATCGGTCACGGCCTTGCGAGCCTCTGCTGGTTTCACCAACGTGCCGTCGGGATGGATTTTGACAATCAATTGTCCGTTGGTCGCATTGCTGACTTCTTTGGCAAAGTATTGAAGATTGACAACGTGAAAATTATTTTCCGGATAACTTGAAGCCAAGTCGATCTTGGTTTGCGCCACAGCTGGCGTGATGAAAGCGACCTGCATGCAAATCAACGCCGAACCTAAACCAAGTATTTTTGTAATCATTTGTTACCTTCCAATAATTCGGAATATAACTTAAAAAATCTCGATTAGTTGGCATTAACACAAAGAATAATTACAAGTAATACTTAAGAATGGGTTTAAGTGTAAATATTAAGCAAGATCTGCCAAACCGATAACCTACATCCATACGCGTCTAAGACCTACACGTCATGGATTGAAAGAATATAACATTGACGCATGCAGCGCATTTTGAACGCTGTTAAGGAGTACCAAATGTTTAAATGGGCAATCATTGCTGCCGTTGTTTCCGTGATCGCTGGATTTTTCGGCTTTTCAGGCGTGTCTTCCGCGACGGCAGGCATTGCGAAGATCCTCTTCACCATCGCAATCGTTCTTTTCCTGATTTTTGTCGTGCTAGCAGTTGTCGCTGGTGGCGCTATTCTTTGAGTTGTTGAGCCATCATGCCTGTCGACTCTGATGATCCCGTCTAGAGGCGTGATTGCAGGGTTCATTCATGGTTGATGCTGCTATTTATTTAGTAGCAAACTATTGAATAAATAAGCCGGCTACAGTCATTTTAGGCATTAAAAAAGGCTCTGCACATCATGTGCGAGCCTTTTTTTTGTGAAAACTGCTTAAAGT
>CBDUEA010000170.1:0-4692 GCA_965365965.1 uncultured Polaromonas sp.
ATCTTGCGCAAGCAGCGTCGCACTTTCGCACAACGTGCGATTAACGCACCTGCCCAAGACGGCGACCGAGTGACGGTAGACTTTGAAGGCAAAATCGACGGCGAAGTGTTTGCCGGCGGCAAAGCTGAGGCTTACCAGTTCATTGTTGGCGATGGCCAAATGTTGAAAGAGTTTGAAGATGCAACACGCGGCATGAAGTCTGGCGAGAGCAAGACTTTCCCCTTGGCTTTCCCTGCTGAATACCACGGCAAAGACGTGGCTGGCAAAACGGCAGATTTCTTGTTGACCATCAAGAAAATCGAAGCGGCACATTTGCCAGAAGTGAACGACGCGTTGGCTAAGTCACTGGGCATTGCGGATGCCTCTGTTGCTGGTTTACGCGCGGACATCAAGAAAAACTTGGACCGCGAAGTCAAAGCCCGTTTGTTAGCCCGTAACAAGCAAGCCGTTATGGATGCTTTGGTCGCTAAAGCAGAGTTGGACTTGCCAAAAGCCAGTGTTCAGGCTGAGCTTGAGCGCATGATTGCAGGTGCTCGTGCTGATTTGAAGCAACGTGGCGTCAAAGATTTTGAAAGCACACCGATTCCAGAAGATATATTCCGTCCACAAGCGGAGCGCCGAGTACGTTTGGGTTTGGTGGTGGCAGAATTGGTAAAAGCCAACGCTTTACATGCCAAGCCTGAGCAAATCTCTGGTCATATTGAAGAGTTAGCTGCCAGTTACGAAAAACCAGCAGACGTGATTCGTTGGTACGGCAGCGACAAAAACCGCATGGCTGAAGTCGAAGCGATCGTGATTGAGAACAACGTGACTGATTTCGTGTTGTCAAAAGCAAAAGTGAATGAAAAAGAGACCTCATTTGACGAATTGATGGCGCAGCAGTAAGTTAAATTTAAGCTGCAGTCGTTTAAACGCGATAATTGGCTTTTATAAACTGGGGCTTGCGTTTTCGGACGCAAGCCCCATGTCATTTCTTGGTACAGTCAGTCTTATTGTCAGTACACCCTTTTACTTGGAGTCCTTATGAGCCATACTTATTCGCAATTCGGTACACAGATGCCATCACAAACGCAGGAAATCCAAGGCTTGGGCATGGTGCCCATGGTGATTGAGCAATCAGGCCGTGGTGAGCGTTCTTATGACATATATTCACGCTTGCTGAAAGAGCGTGTCATTTTCTTGGTCGGTCCTGTGAATGACTACGTGGCCAACTTGGTGGTAGCGCAGCTGTTGTTTTTGGAAAGTGAAAACCCAGACAAAGATATTTCGTTCTACATCAACTCCCCAGGCGGTTCGGTGTCTGCGGGCATGGCGATTTTTGACACCATGAACTTCATCAAACCCGAAGTTTCTACGCTTTGCACGGGCATGGCTGCAAGCATGGGCTCGTTTTTGTTGATGGCGGGTGCGAAGGGCAAGCGGTTTTCGCTTCCTAACTCTAAAGTCATGATTCACCAACCTTCTGGCGGTAGCCAAGGTCAAGCCACTGAGATTGAAATTGCTGCACGTGAGATTTTGAAAACACGCATGCAATTGAATAAAATTTATGCTGAGCGCACGGGTCAAACTTTGGCAAAAATTGAGGCTGATATGGAGCGGGACTACTACATGACAGCTGACGAAGCCAAAGAATATGGTCTGATTGATCAGGTGATTACCAAGCGTCCTTGATGGCTTAAAAGAGCTTGCAAAAAGCAAGCTCCTGTGACCAATTTTATTTACCTAAGTCATCTTGTATTAAGCTTGCTTGTCGGGCCACTTAAGTTGTAGTGACTACTTGACGCCGCGTGTGGTTATCATTAGCATATTTATTTTAAAAGGTGCCACATAATGGCCGAGAAAAAAGGCGCTTCTGGCGAAAAAACACTGTTTTGCTCATTCTGCGGAAAGAGTCAGCATGAAGTTAAAAAACTGATTGCTGGCCCATCGGTGTTTGTATGCGACGAGTGCATTGAGTTGTGTAATGAAATCATTCGCGATGAGCTGCCCGCAGTCGTTGCGGATGAAGCGCGCAAAGCGCGGGGTGACTTGCCCACACCATCAGAGATCAAAGCTAATTTAGACAATTACGTGATTGGGCAAGATGTTGCCAAACGCACGCTCGCCGTGGCTGTTTACAACCATTACAAGAGACTACAGCACAAAGAAAAATCTAAGACTGATGATGTTGAACTGGCAAAAAGCAATATTTTGTTAATTGGCCCGACAGGATCAGGCAAAACTTTCTTAGCGCAAACATTAGCGCGCATGTTGGATGTGCCGTTTGTCATGGCAGATGCGACAACTTTGACTGAAGCGGGCTATGTCGGCGAGGACGTTGAAAATATTGTGTCCAAACTTTTGCAGAGTTGCAATTACGACGTCGAGCGTGCGCAACGCGGCATTGTTTACATTGATGAAATTGATAAAATTTCGCGTAAATCTGACAATCCATCTATCACGCGTGACGTGTCAGGTGAAGGCGTTCAACAAGCTTTGTTGAAGTTGATAGAAGGTACGATGGCGAGCATCCCTCCGCAAGGCGGACGCAAGCACCCAAATCAATACTTCTTACAAATAGACACGACCAATATTTTGTTTATTTGCGGCGGTGCATTTTCCGGCTTAGAGAAGGTGATTGAAAACCGCACAGAAGCTTCCGGTATCGGTTTTGGTGCTTTGGTTAAAAGCAAAGAAGTGCGAAGTTTGACAGAAGTTTTTAAAGAAGTTGAACCAGAGGATTTGATCAAATTCGGTATTATTCCTGAACTGATTGGTCGCATGCCCGTTATTGCAACCTTGGCTGAATTGAGTGAAGATGCGCTGATGCAGATTTTGACGGAGCCCAAGAACGCTTTGGTCAAGCAGTACAGTAAGTTACTGGGCATGGAAGGCGTTGAATTAGAAATTCGTCCTTCTGCGCTCAAAGCTATTGCTCAGAAAGCTTTGAAACGCAAAACAGGTGCGCGCGGTTTGCGTTCCATTTTGGAGTTGGCATTGATCGACACCATGTTTGAGCTGCCGAATGCTTCGAATGTGGAGAAGGTTGTTATTGATGAATCCACCATTTTGGAAAACAAACCGCCTTTGTTGGTTTACCGTGAAGCCGCTAAAAAAGCATAATTGCACGCTACGTTTTAATTGTTATCGTGTACCCGTTATTCAAAGGTATTTAGATGTCCGTTCCTTCTGTATTGCCCGCTACACCGCTTGATCTGCCTTTGTTGCCGCTTCGAGATGTGGTGGTGTTCCCGCATATGGTGATTCCCCTATTTGTGGGTCGTCCAAAAAGTATCAAAGCGCTTGAGTTAGCGATGGAGTCTGAGCGCCGCATCATGTTGGTTGCCCAAAAAACGGCTGCGAAAGATGAGCCACTGGTGACGGACATGTTTGATATGGGTTGTGTGTCCACTATTTTGCAAATGTTGAAGTTGCCTGATGGTACGGTGAAGGTGCTGGTTGAGGGGCAACAGCGTGCGCAAGTTAATCGTATTGAGGATGCTGAATCACACTTCACAGCGAATGTCACACCCATTGAAGCGGAAAAGGTCAAACTGACAAGCAAAGGTGAAAAAACACCTGAAATTGAAGCTTTGCGTCGCGCCGTGATGCAGCAGTTTGACCAGTACGTCAAACTCAATAAAAAAATTCCGCCAGAAATACTGAGCTCAATTTCAAGTATTGACGATCCTGGTCGTTTGGCCGACACGATAGCAGCGCATCTGCCTTTGAAGCTCGAGAACAAGCAAATTGTGTTGGACTTGTCCGACATCAAAGCGCGACTAGAGAGTTTGTTTGAGCAAATTGAGCGTGAAGTTGATATTTTGAATGTCGACAAAAAAATCCGTGGCCGCGTCAAACGTCAGATGGAAAAGAATCAGCGCGACTTCTACCTCAATGAGCAAGTCAAAGCCATTCAAAAAGAATTGGGTGATGGCGAAGAAGGTGCAGATTTTGATGAGTTAGATAAAAAAATCAAACTCGCCAAAATGAGCAAAGAAGCATTGAAAAAGGCGCAAAGCGAGCTTAAAAAATTAAAGTTGATGTCACCGATGTCGGCGGAAGCAACTGTAGTTCGCAATTACATCGATGTACTGGTTGGTTTGCCATGGAGCAAAAAGACCAAGATCAAGCATGACTTGTTAGCCGCTGAAGTGGTATTGAACGAAGATCACTATGGGCTGGACAAAGTAAAAGACCGTATTCTTGAGTATTTAGCAGTGCAACAACGCGTAGACAAAGTCAAGGCACCTATATTATGTTTGGTAGGACCGCCTGGTGTTGGTAAAACATCTTTAGGACAATCTATTGCTAAAGCCACAGGACGTAAATTTGTTCGGATGGCATTGGGTGGCATGCGTGATGAAGCTGAAATTCGCGGCCACAGGCGCACATACATTGGCGCATTACCAGGCAAGGTACTGCAAAATTTGAGCAAAGTCGGTGCGCGTAATCCTTTGTTTTTGCTTGATGAAATCGACAAATTGGGAACTGAGTACCGTGGCGACCCCTCAAGTGCTTTGCTAGAAGTGCTTGATCCCGAGCAAAACCACACCTTTGCCGACCACTATGTAGAGGTTGATTTTGATTTAAGCGACGTGATGTTTGTTGCGACTTCAAATTCTATGAATATTCCTTCAGCTTTGCTAGATAGGATGGAAGTGATTCGTTTAGCAGGTTACACGGAAGATGAAAAAAATAACATTGCTGTAA
>CBDUEA010000171.1:0-4688 GCA_965365965.1 uncultured Polaromonas sp.
CCTCAAAGCGGGCAATGAACCGTTTGTGATTCCACTGACGATGGGTTTATTGAACAGTAACGGCGTGGAACTGCCTTTGCAATTAAGTGGCGAAGCTGCTGCAAGCTCGGGCAGCCGAACCATCGTGTTGACACAAGCCAGCCAGTCTGTGACTTTTGTCAACATCGATACGCAACCTGTGCCTTCACTGCTCCGCGGTTTCAGCGCCCCGATTACATTGGACTACGCCTACTCCGAGGCTGAATTGTTAACCCTGCTAGCGCACGACACCGATGCGTTCAGTCGCTGGGAAGCTGGGCAACGTTTAGCGGTGCGTATTGCCATTAATTTAATAGCAAATAACGAAACAAATACGCTGGCTACAGATGAAAATAGTTTTAAAAATGACACTTTAAACAGTTACATGACTGCCATGCGTCAAGTGCTGCGCGACCCGGCATTGGACGCTGCTTTCAAAGAACTGGTGCTGACACTACCTTCTGAAAGCTACATCGCAGAGCAACAAGACGTTGTCGATCCGCAGCGGATCCACACCGTGCGCGAAGGTCTGCGTAACCACATCGCCACCGCCTTGCATGAAGATTGGCAGTGGGCTTACGAGTCCCATCATGACAACGGCGCTTACACGCCCGATGCGCTGTCTGCTGGCCGCCGTGCCTTGGCGGGTATGGCTTTGACCAACCTGTGTCTCGCAGCCACAGAATCAGGTGACGCGATTTGGCCTGGCAAAACCTACCAGCGCTTCAAAGATGCGCACAACATGACAGACCGCTTCAACGCATTGAATGCTTTGGTGACGAGTGGACATGACTTAGCGGCTCCTGCCTTGAGTCAATTCCATGCGCTGTTCAAAAACGACGACTTGGTTTTAGACAAATGGTTTGCACTACAAGCCGGTGCGCCAGACCGCAACGGCAACATCTTGCCTATCGTGCGGCAGCTGATGACTTTGCCAGACTTTAATTTAAAGAACCCCAACCGCGCACGTAGCGTGATCTTCAGCTACTGCAGTGCCAACCCAGCGGCTTTCCACCGCACAGACGCCGCTGGCTATGTGTTTTGGAGTGATCGAGTGATGGCGCTTGACGCCTTCAACCCACAAGTTGCCGCGCGCTTAGCTCGTGCTTTGGACCGCTGGAAGAAACTGGCCGAACCCTACCGCAGCGCTGCACGTGAAGCGATTGCTCGCGTCGCCGCTAACAGCGACTTGAGCAACGATACACGTGAGGTGATCACGCGAGCGCTTGAAGGCTAATCTTTTAAGCTAAGCACCGTGCTGGCTAGCTCAACCCACGCTAGCCAGCAGGGTCTTCATTTCTTGCAGCAAGGCGTCATAGTCTTCTTGCGAGTTCGATGCTGACGGTTTAAAGTTGGCCAACTCTTGCTCCATAAAACACATGGTCATACGGAGGTAGGTACTGTCTAAGGCTTTGCGTACGGCCGTGAATTGTTGCCCGACTTTCAGACAATTTTCGCCTTCTTCAATCATGCGTTGAACACCACGAATTTGCCCTTCAGCCCGACGCAAACGATTCAACAGTTCTGCCCTAGCATCAATGTTGATTAAAACCGCCATGACATTCTCCCATTCCCGTTCCCGTTCCCGTTCCCGTTCCCATTTTCATTACTTCAGCTGAACCCCTGTCGCGTCATAAACCTCAACATGGATGTCGATACCTTGCCCCACACTTTGCGTGACGGTGCAAAAGCTTTCAAACTGGCTGAGAACGCGGTCAAGATGCTCTAAGGAAGCCGCAGGAACACCCAATTTGAGCACCGCTTTGATAGACAAAACGCGCAATCGTCCTTCTGCGTTGCGGCCTACTTCGGCCTCAACGTCACAGCTGATGGGCTCGGGAGATTGCTTGTATTTACGTAAAGCAAATAACAAAGAGTCTGACAGGCAATTACCGACCGCTGCAGCCAAAAATTGTACGGGTGAAGGGCCTAAGCCAGCACCCAAGGGTGAAGGTTCGTCACCCATCACAGGAGGTACGTCACCGCCAAAGTGAACGTCAAACTGGTAGTCCTTCTTTTGCAGAAGTTGGATGTGAATATTGGTATCGCTCATGATCAGTTCGCGCAGCCAATTTTTGATTCAGGCACGCCGAGTTTTTTGAGAATGATGCCTAGTGGACAAAAATCTGTAAATCCAGACTGGAATAAATTTGCACCCACAAAGGCTGTAAACGCGAGTGCCCATTTACTGACAAAAACCGGGCTTCCCTCTACCCCCAGCGCCAGTGAAATCATGATGAAAAGACCTGCAAATACGAGGATGTAACGTTGAACATTCATGATAAAACTCCTAAGTAAAAAAACAAAAAACAGAAATTACTTTTTCAAGCGCTCAATACCCATGAGCTTGAGCACGTATTTTTCATAAACAGGATCTGAGTTACCTGATTTGATTTTGCTCATGAAGTATTTTTCAAATGCAATCTTGGCGTAGTGAACCCACTTGCCTTTTTTGAACCAATTGACATTACGAGGCGGGATTTGTGGCAATGCGACAAATGCTGCCCCAGTGTCACCCATATCGGCCAGGCAAATGGCGTTCCAAGTCGCTTTAGCCTCAGGTACCTTACCTGCCAGTTCGTCGGCAATATTGTGAGCAATGGCGCCCACCATGCGCTCAATCATGTAGCCCGTTTTAGGCGTACCCGTAGCAACGGGTGTGACTTCAACGGGCGGAATCGCAACGCACACACCTGCCGAGAAAATATTTTTATAAGCTTTGCTGCGTTGGAACTCATCAATGAGTACGAAACCACGCGGATTACACAAGTTGGGGACAGCTGCGACCGCATCAACGCCTTTAAAGGCCGGCAGCATCATCGACAACTTAAAGCTCAATTCATGTTCTTTGTAAACATTACCCAAATCGTCAAGCTGCGTGACAAACATCTTGCCATCTTCAACTTTGGTGGTTTTGGCGTTGGTGATCCACTTCATATCCCGACCACGCAATTCGGATTCGAGCATAGATTTACTGTCGCCAACACCACCCAAACCCAAATGTCCAATGTACGGCTCGCTGGTCACATAAGTAATGGGGACTTGATTGCGTAATTTCCGTTTGCGCAGGTCCGTATCCAAAATGAAAGCAAACTCGTAGGCTGGTCCGAAACAGCTTGCGCCTGGCATGGCTCCTACGATCACAGGGCCTGGGTTTTTAAGAAAATTCTCGTAATCAGCAAAAAATGCTTGCGCATGATCTACGGTACAGACAGAGTGCGTGAAGCCGCCACCGCCAGAATGAACAGGGCCAGCCCCTGGAATTTCACTGAAAGACAACTTAGGTCCCGTCGTGATAACCAAGTAATCGTAGTCCAACATGTCCCCACCATCTAGTGTGAGGCGGTTGCTTGCAGCATCAATGGTGGTGACTGCCTTGGCGACAAAAGCAATACCTTTGCGCTCTAAATACGGTGCAATGGGCAACGTGATTTGATCGCGTTCACGCCAACCCACGGCAACCCAAGGGTTGCTGGGTACAAATTGGAAATAATCCGTGGAGTTAACAACGGTGATGCGATGCTCGTTTCCGAGTAGTTCGCGCATTTCATACGCAGCAGGTATACCACCAATACCTGCTCCCATGATGACGATATGAGCCATGAAGTGTCTCCTCTAAATTTGGTTAATTAACTCGGCTGTACTACGAGCGATTTCGCATCTGCGTGCGATTCCATACGACGCCAGTACAAAGCGTAATAAAGGACAGGTATGACCACCAAGGTCAGCAAGGTCGATACCAAAATACCAAAAATCAAGGACACAGCTAATCCATTAAAAATAGGATCATCTAAAATAAAGAATGCACCAATCATGGCGGCCATTCCCGTCAAGGCAATCGGTTGCGCACGAACGGCTGCCGACTGCACAACGGCATCTTTAAACGCCAAACCTTGACTCACTTGTAGCTCAATAAAATCCACCAAGAGAATAGAATTACGCACAATGATGCCTGCCAGTGCAATCATGCCAATCATGGAAGTAGCGGTAAATTGCGCGCCCATCAAGGCATGACCAGGCATAACACCAATGATGGTCAGCGGAATGGGGGCCATGATCACCAACGGCGTTAAATAGCTGCGAAATTGAGCCACTACCAAGAGGTAAATCAAAATCAAACCAACCGCATAGGCCGTGCCCATATCACGGAATGTTTCGTAGGTGATTTGCCATTCGCCATCCCACTTGATGGCGTATTGTCGATACGTATCAATCGGTTGACGAATCCAGTACTCACCCAATTCACCCGTTCCTGGTAGTGCAGCCTTGCTCAGTTTGTCGCGTATAGCAAACAATCCATACAAGGGTGAATCTAGCTTGCCAGCCATGTCACCAAATACATAACTCACGCCCAGCAAGTCCTTGGTGAACAAAGGTTTGTCAATCACACCTCGTTCAACATCGACCAACTCTGACAAGGGAACCATTTGTCCGTTCGACGAACGCAATGAAACAGCCAACACAGTATCCAAGCCAACTTGTGAGGCCAGCGGTAATTGCAGTTTGACGGGGACAGGATACTTTGATTGCCCGTCATGCAAATAGGTCGCATCTGTGCCCGACAGAGCCATTGCCACGCTTTGAGCCACTGCTGCTACGGGAATACCCAGCGATTCAGCACGCTGGCGCCGCACGCGTAAATACACTTTCTCAGCATTTTCTTTCAGTGA
>CBDUEA010000172.1:0-4684 GCA_965365965.1 uncultured Polaromonas sp.
GCATGGCACAGCTGTCTGTGGATGAGAAAAGATCACGCGGTGCAGCCATCAACGTGGCAAAACAGGCGATTGAAGCGGCTCTCACGGAGCGCCGCCAAGCGATGGCAGATGCTGAGTTGCAAGTGCAGCTGAAAGCGGAAGCTTTGGATGTGAGCTTGCCCGGTCGCAAACGCGGGCAGGGCGGTTTACACCCCGTTTCGTTGACCTTGGAGCGCATTGAAGCCATTTTCGGGTCCATGGGTTTTGATGTAGCGCAAGGCCCTGAAATTGAGACCGATTGGTTCAACTTCACTGCGCTCAACACACCCGAAGATCACCCCGCACGCTCCATGCACGACACGTTCTACGTCGAAGGCGGCACGGCAACAGCGCCCAACTTGTTGCGCACACACACCAGCCCGATGCAAATCCGCTACGCTGTACAGCATGTCAAAAAGCACCGTTCTTTGATTGACGCGGGCGGCCAGATGCCCGAGATCCGCGTCATCGCACCGGGTCGCACCTACCGCGTCGACAGCGATGCGACGCATTCCCCCATGTTCCATCAGTGCGAAGGTTTGTGGGTTGGTGCTAATGTCAGTTTCAAAGATTTGAAAGTTGTGTTCACGGATTTTTGCCGCACCTTTTTTGAATCAGACGATTTGGTACTGCGCTTCCGTCCTAGCTTTTTCCCATTCACCGAGCCCAGCGCAGAGATAGATATTCAATTTCAAACCGGCCCACTGGCCGGTCGTTGGTTAGAAGTGGCAGGCTCGGGTCAAGTACACCCTAACGTGGTGCGTAACATGGGTTTGGATCCTGAGAAATATATTGGCTTTGCTTTTGGCATGGGACCAGACCGTTTGACGATGCTGCGTTATGGCGTGAATGATTTGCGCTTGTTTTTTGACGGCGATATTCGTTTTCTATCGCAATTTCAATAAACAAAAGTAATATGCAAAAGCATTAAGAAATCACCATAAAAATAAGAGCACACTATGCAATTCCCAGAATCTTGGTTGCGTGAATTTTGCAACCCATCCCTGTCCACCACTGAGCTGGCCGAAGTTTTGACCATGGGCGGCTTGGAGGTTGAAGAACTCAAGCCTGTTGCGCCACCGTTTACCGGTATCGTTGTTGGCCAGATCATGGTCGCCGAGCAGCACCCGAATGCAGACCGCTTGCGTGTTTGTCAAGTGGATGTCGGCCAAGCCAGTTTACTGAACATCGTTTGCGGTGCACCTAATGCGCGCGTGGGGATCAAAATTCCTTGCGCATTGGTGGGAGCCGAATTGCCAGCAGGTGAGGATGGTAAACCTTTTCTCATCAAACTCGGTAAACTGCGTGGTGTTGAGAGTCAAGGCATGTTGTGCTCTGCCAATGAATTAAAACTGAATGACAGCAAAGATGGATTGCTGGAGTTGGCAGCCGATGCGCCGATTGGGCAAGATATTCGGAATTATTTGAATTTAGATGACTCGTTGCTCACGCTGAAGTTGACGCCCAATTTGGCGCATTGCCTCAGCGTTTACGGCGTAGCGCGAGAGTTGTCTGCGTTGACTGGTGCACCCCTTAAACCCTTAAGTTTCCCTGCTGTAGCGGTGACGCATCAAGACAAGCTAGCCGTCAAAATCAGCGCACTTGATTTGTGCGGTCGCTTCTCAGGGCGTATCGTCAAAGGCGTCAACTATGCCGCGCCAACGCCGCTATGGATGATCGACAAACTCGCACGTTGCGGGCAGCGCAGCGTCAGCGCTTTGGTTGATATTTCAAACTACGTGATGTTTGAACTTGGACGTCCATCACACATATTTGATTTAGACAAAATTCATGGTGGCTTGAATGTACGCTGGGCTAAGTCTGACGAAACACTCAAGTTGCTGAATGGAAACACCGTCACCGTTGATGATCAAGTCGGCGTGATTGCTGATGAAAACGCTATTGAATCACTAGCAGGCATCATGGGTGGAGATGCAACGGCTGTCTCTGAAACGACAAAAAACATTTACATTGAAGCAGCTTTTTGGTGGCCTAAAGCCATCGCAGGCCGTTCACGACGGTTCAACTTCTCAACCGATGCGGGCCACCGGTTTGAGCGTGGCGTTGATCCCCAGTTGACCGTTGAGCACATTGAGCGCATCACGCAATTGGTGCTGGATATTTGCGGTGGTAAGGCAGGGCCTGTGGATGATTTGCAAGCCAACATGCCCAAAGTTACACCTGTTAGCTTACGTGTAGCGCGCGCAGCTAAAGTGATTGGCATGCCCGTTACGCTCGCACAATGTGTTGACACCTTGACGCGCCTCGGCTTGCCTTTGACGCACGATGCTGAAGTCATCACCGTGACGCCGCCTTCTTACCGTTTTGATTTGCAAATTGAAGAAGATTTGATCGAAGAAGTGGTGCGCATGTTGGGTTACAACAATTTGCCAACCACGCCACCTTTGGCACCGATTACCGCCAAAATTCGCCCAGAAGCGCAACGCGGTCCTTTTGCTGTGCGTCGCGCTTTGGCCGCGATGGGTTACCAAGAAACCATTAATTTCAGCTTTGTGGAAGAGCGCTGGGAGCACGAGTTGGCAGGAAATGCCAACCCTATCAAGTTGCTCAACCCGATTGCCAGCAACATGAGCGTGATGCGTTCGTCCTTGCTCGGTTCACTCTTGCAAGTATTGAAGTACAACATGGACCGCAAAGCGGCCCGTGTTCGCATTTTTGAAGTGGGCCGTGTGTTTTTGCGCGATGCCAGTGTTAAAAACACCGACTCGACGGTAGACGGTTTCAACCAACCGATGCGCGTTGCAGGTTTGGTCTACGGCCATCTGGATGAAATGCAATGGGGTCGCACAGAGCAGGCGGCTGATTATTTTGATGTTAAAGGTGAACTGGAGTCGTTATTGGCGCCTGTGCAAGCCACGTTTGAGCCTGCAACACATCCTGCGATGCACCCAGGCCGCTGCGCACGCGTCTTGGTCAATGGTCGTGAGGTTGGCTATTTGGGCGAATTGCATCCGCAATGGCGTCAGTCTTACGAGCTAGACAAAGGTCCCAAGGGTACCAAAGCGCCCATTTTGTTTGAGGTGGAGCTTGATGCTTTGTTACAACGCAACGTGCCTGTCGCACAGGCGGTGTTCAAACAGCAAGATGTGGAGCGGGATATTGCTGTGTTGGTCGCTGAGAAGGTGACGCATGCCGACATCATGCGCGCAATAGCGGTTGTACCTACCAATGGATTGACTCGCAATGCGGTGCTGTTCGATATATATCGACCCAAGCTAGCGGGTGGTGACGTGTTGGCTACTGAAAAAAGCTTGGCTGTGCGCTTGACCTTCAACAGCCTAGATGCCACACTGAACGACGACGCTATTGACCTCGCTGTGCAAGCGGTGGTTCAGCAGTTGGCCTCACAAGTGGGTGCAAAATTAAGAGGTTAAACGACTCCAGGGTTGAGACCTTCAATCAAGGTCTTGCCCTTTGTTTAAAAATAACAAAATCAAAGCAAAATAAGAAGAATCATGGAAATTTCAATAAAAAGCTTGGAGACAACGTCACTCACCAAAGCGCAACTGGCAGAGTTGCTGTTTGAGCAAATCGGACTCAACATGCGTGAGTCCAAAGACATGGTGGATGCTTTTTTTGACCTGATCTCCAAGCAACTGGTCGAAGGCCAAGATGTCAAAATCCCAGGATTTGGCAATTTTCAGATTCGTACCAAAGCGCCACGTCCTGGTCGCAACCCTAGAACGGGTGAAGCCGTCCCCATCGAAGCGCGTCGCGCCATTACTTTTCATGCCAGTCACAAGTTGAAAGACCAAATTTCTGGTTCTGAAGCCAAAGAATAGGTAATATTCACAACGAACTTGCCACGCTTTTTGAATGTATTTGAAAAAAAAGTATGACAAAGTGTTAAGTTAGAGTAATCTACTAGCTTTCCTTTGTAGGACATTGATTTCATGGAGAATATTCTCCCACCCATTCCTGCCAAACGCTACTTCACTATCGGTGAAGTGGGTGATTTATGCGGCGTTAAACCACATGTGCTCCGTTATTGGGAGCAGGAATTCACGCAGCTGCGACCCATGAAGCGCAGCGGTAACCGCCGGTACTACCAGCACAACGAAGTACTGATGATTCGCCGAATCCGTGATTTGCTGTACGACCAAGGGTTCACTATCAGCGGTGCGCGCAACAAGTTGCAAGAGACTGTTCATGGCCATCGTGAAGTGAAGCGACAAGGTGAGCGTGATGTGACGACGGTAACAACGACGGAACCAACAGAAAATCCCGTCATACAACCCAATGCTCAAATGAATGGGCACGAGCATGGGCTGTTAGCAGCATCATCAACAAGTGAAGATTCTTTGGCAGAGGAATCGACGATTGCAAAAAATCAACAAGTAGAAAGCACTGCCACGTATCGATGGCATTCTGTGCGTCAAGAATTGTTTGAAATTCGTGCGTTGCTTGGAACCTCCGACTAAAGACACACCCAACCACGAGTTATAATTTATAGCTAGTTCGGTGTATGGCGCAGCCTGGTAGCGCACTTGCATGGGGTGCAAGGGGTCGCAGGTTCGAATCCTGCTACACCGACCATTGGATAAGATAAAGGCCTCTAAGTTGCGATACTTAGAGGCCTTTTTCATTGATAAACATTGTGTTGTATGGCAAAGGGTAGTTGGTGATCGGTGATGTGCGTGAACTT
>CBDUEA010000173.1:0-4681 GCA_965365965.1 uncultured Polaromonas sp.
AAGCCCTTTCCACCACCCCACCACCCACCCCCGAGGGGTCCCCCCCCCCCCCCTCGGTTTTCACCCCCGCCATATCAAGCTTCCAAGCAGCAATCTCATTGATCAAGTTGTCGCCCAGCTCGGTGTGTTCGCGCAGCGGCAGGCCAATATTTTCAAGCACTGTCAATGAACCAAACAAGCCACCATACTGGAACAGCACCCCCCAGCGCTGGCGCAAGCTAAGGGATTCCGCATCCGACAGGTTCTGCAAGTCCATACCCAGCACACGAATCGTCCCTTCATTGGGGCGATGCAACATGATAATTTCGCGCAGCAAGGTCGATTTACCCGAACCACTGCCGCCAATCACCGCAAAAATCTCGGCGCGTCGCACCTCAAGGTTGATGTCGCTGTGAACCACATGCTTACCAAATCGAGTCGCCACATGGCGCATCTCGATGACAACATCGTCGGTCGCTTTGCTCACAGGCGCTGGCGTGGGTGCCTGGCTGGGTGGATGGATCATGGCTGAGGTGGCATCCATGTTACAAATCCAGCGCGCTGAAAGCGACAGAGAACAATGCATCTGCCACAATCACCAAAAAAATCGACTGGACCACACTGCGCGTGGTTTGCAAGCCCACACTGTCGGCACCGCCGTGGGTGCGAAAGCCCTGAAAGCAGCCGATCATGGCGATGACGGCGGCAAACACCGGTGCCTTGGCGATACCGACCAAATAAGACGTGACGCTGACCGCTTTGGTAAAACGATCAGCAAACTCGCTGTAAGACACGCCCAACTGAGTCTTTGCCATGATCATGCCGCCAAACACGCCCAGCACATCGGCAAATACGGTCAGCAAGGGCAGCACGATCACCAAAGCAATGAGTTTAGGCAACACCAACATCTCCAAAGGCGCGATGCCAATGGTGCGCATGGCATCGATTTCTTCAGTCACCGCCATGGTGCCTATCTGCGCCGCATAAGCCGAACCCGAGCGCCCGGCAATGATGATGGCTGTGATCAAGGGCGCAAATTCGCGCAGCATCGACAAACCGACCAGATCGGCCACAAAAATATTCGCCCCGTATTGCCGCAACTGGTCAGCCCCTTGGTAGGCCACGACGATGCCAAGCAAGAAAGACAACAGCCCCACAATCGGCAGTGCATCAAAACCAGCACTGCGGATGTTGAACAAAATCGGCCGCCACCGAATCCGCGAGGGATGTGCAAAGCAACCAGCCAGCGCATAGGCCGTTTCACCAATAAAACCCAGCAAGGCCACCGCCTGATCCCAAGCGGCAACGGTGCTGCGGCCTACTTGCTCAAACAGCGTTCCGGCTGGCTGAGTGGCGAACAACCGTTGGCTGGCCTGGCCGGTCGCTCGTTGTGCAACCACTTCCAGTAGTTTGGCAAACTCAGGCCGCAGTCCATGCAACTCAACGACAACACCCTCTCGCTGTAGTCGCAGCATTAGTTTGTGCAGTACCCAGGCCCCAGCCGTGTCCAACGCTTCGATACCCGTACCATCTGCCAAAACCTGTGTCTTTAAAGCAATACTAATCGTTTCAACTTGACCCTCAATGGTCCCCAAACCACGCGCCGTCCACGAACCCGTCAAGACAAGGTCTTGCGGATGAGGCTGAGCAATTGCGGCAACAGCCACTGGCAGATTCTTCATATGGACTGCATGCTAAAGCAAATTTCAGGCACCGTGTGGACAAAAGGACACATACAGTAACATTTATGGGGGAAATAATTGTCTCGTTTGATTGTTTTCATCGATAGCATACACACCGAATTTCAGCGCCCCAGCTACGAAATGGTAGAATAGCGGGCTTAGCTGACAACATCTGCATACATTTAAGGAATCAAAATCATGGCATCAGCCAAACCAAAAAAGAAAAACCCTCGTCTCGCCTCTGGCCGCAAACGCGTTCGTCAAGACGTCAAAATCAATGCTGCGAACACTTCGCTGCGCTCTAAATACCGTACCGCTGTGAAAAACGTTGAAAAAGCCGTTCTCGCTGGCGACAAAGCAAAAGCAACTGAAGCTTTTGCGAAGATGCAAGCTGTGGTTGACACCGTGGCTGACAAAGGCATCTTCCACAAAAACAAGGCAGCGCGCGACAAGAGCCGTTTGTCAACTAAAGTCAAGACCTTGGTCTTGGCTGCTGCTTAATCAACCATTAAGCAAATCGCCCGAACTACGGTTTTGTCAATAATCAAGTAGTTTGCCGTTTTGTTAGGTGCGCTGTCAGCTAAGCCAAACAAAATAAGAAAACCGCTGCTTCTCACGAGGTAGCGGTTTTTTTGATTTGAGGCTACTCTCAAGGAATGGAATCACGCTGTAAAACCGTATGTACAACCCGTTGCGGGTATGGAATCTCAATATTTGCAGCCCTCAATGCTTCCAAAATAGCCACATTGACATCAGAACGCAAACCTTGTTCGCCATTTTCTGGGTCTTTGATCCAGTAATTCAGTACAAATTCAAGACCATTGTCGCCAAAGTTGGTAAAAGAAGCGATGGGTTTTGGGTCTTGCAAAACGCGTTCTTGTGCCAGTGCAGCCTCTATTAATAACTTTTTGACCAAATGAACATCACTGTCATAGCCTACTGATAAAGTCGTTTTTTGTAGCAACTGCGTGTCCGCCAAAGTCATGCTTTCTACCCGATTGGTGATGAGCATTTCATTGGGCACTATGGATTCACAGCCATTCAATGCGCGAATCACGGTGTAGCGGCTTTTGATGTCTGTGATTCTGCCTTGAAAACCGTCTAGGCGGACGACGTCTCCAATCCGCATACTGCGTTCGGTCAAGATAACAAATCCGCTGACGTAGTTCGCTGCCAGCTTTTGCAGACCCAAACCAATGCCCACGCCTACGGCACCACCCAACACAGACAAGGCGGTGAGATCAATACCGACCATGTTCAAAGACACAATCAAACCTACAAATACCAATATCGCTCGCACCGCATTGCTGAGCGCTTTACGCAAGGACAACTCCCCACCTGTAGCTCTGCGCAGTAATTTAGACTCAATGGCCGAGGAGACCCACAAAGCTAAGAGTAGTACCGCCCCTGCAGTTAACGCACCTTCTAAGATGGTGCGTAAAGTCACCGCTTTGCCTCCCATTTTCCAGCTGATTTGCTCCATTTCCTCCAATACCACGGGGAAAAAGCCGCTGACCCACAGCACCAAAACCAACCAAACGAGCCAAGAAATAGTGCGCTCCATAAACCGCACCAACGGCGACTCCTTAAAAGCAGCTTGTAAAACTTTGACGCCGATGCGGATGACAACCAAGGAAATCAGCACAGAGATGGCTATGTCCAGCACATGCACAGTCATGCTGCGCTGTAAAGCCACACGAGCGATAAAGGCCAAGCACAGCAGCAGCAGTGGAAACAATACGCCATCGACCAAACGCTTGCCAAAAAGTATGGATTTGTCATCTTGATGGGGCAAACTGCGCCTGGCCAACCACAGCAACGCCCAAGCCAGAAAGCCGCATAGCACCAATACACCGAGTTCAATCAAAGATTTTGGCGCGGTTAGCATGGCAAACCATTCATCCATACTCTCTGGCTGGCTGAACAATACCGTGGGGGCAGCTGTGGCGAAAAGCGTCATGTGTGCATCAAAGTCAAAAGTGATAGTTGGGCTTTACAGATCTGCCAAGACGCGAATGTGCGCTTCCACACTGCGCGCCAAGGCTTTCAGGTTGTAGCCACCTTCTAAGCAAGAGACAATCCGCCCTTGAGCATGGCGTTTGGCAAGATCCTTGAGTCGGTAGGTGAACCAAGCATAGTCTTGCTCTGTCAGCCCCAGTTGACCCATATCGTCTTCACGATGCCCATCAAAGCCAGCACTGATAAAAACCATTTCTGGCTTGAAGGCTTCAAGTCGTGGCATCCAAGTGTGCTCAATCAGTTCTCTGATATCCATGCCTTTTGTGTAAGCGGGTACGGGTAGGTTCAACACATTTGCAGCAGATTTTTCAGCACCTTTGAAAGGGTAAAAGGGGTGTTGAAAGAACCCCACCATCAAAATACGGTTATCACCACCCACAATATCTTCTGTGCCGTTGCCGTGGTGCACGTCAAAATCGACGATCGCCACACGCTTCAAACCGTGCCGTTCAAGGGCATATTTGGCAGCAATGGCGACATTATTGAAGAAACAAAAACCCATTGCTTTGTCATGCTCAGCATGGTGGCCAGGTGGGCGAACGGAGCAAAAAGCATTAGCCAACTCCCCGCTTATAACGGCATCGGTGGCGGCGACTGCAGCACCAGCAGCGCGTAATGCCGCCGTCCAAGTGAAGGCGTTAATCGAAGTATCTGGATCAATTTGCGCATGTGTCGGGCCACCGGCTGCGATATCTTCGATCAATAAATCCGTCATGCCACGTAAAGTGGCAACGTGTTCCCGGCTGTGACCCAGCTCCAACACGTTGATTGCAGCCAAAGGCGCTTCAAGCTGTGCCAACACGTCCAACAAGCCAACGTAGGACAAATGATCATGGATGGCATCTAGCCGTTCTGGGCACTCAGGATGGCCATCGCCCATTTCATGCTTATGACAATCAGGGTGAGAGAAAAATCCAGTACTTGAGCCTGTAGGGGTAGCGTTCATCTGCTAATCTTAGCGCATGAACAATCGACCAATGCCTTTCACGCTAGAGAACACC
>CBDUEA010000174.1:0-4678 GCA_965365965.1 uncultured Polaromonas sp.
CCTATGTGCTGACCACGCGCAAAGACTTCAGCTTCATGGGCGGCTTTTTGTTTGCTGGCATGGTGATTGCTTTGTTGGCTGGCATCGGCGCTATGGTGTTTTCAATGCCTGCGTTGGGCATGGCGGTGTCGGCGATGGTGGCTTTGTTGTCTGCAGGCTTGATCCTGTTTGAAACCAGCCGTATTGTGAACGGCGGCGAGACCAACTACGTGATGGCAACGGTCGGCCTGTTTGTCTCACTGTTTAACTTGTTTACCAGTTTGCTGAGCCTGTTTGGCATTGGCAGCAACGACTAAAACGACTTTTTAAGCACAAACGCGAGGCGCGATGGAAACAATTGGTACATGGTGGATGTGGGCGGGCTTTGCCGTCTTTGTGGTGGTCGCAATCGCCATGGACCTCTTGGTCATGGAAAAGCAAGGGGCCCACAAAGTCACCATGAAAGAAGCCGCCAGTTGGAGCGTGCTCTGGTTTTCATTGGCCTTCGTCTTTGTCGGCCTGCTTTGGTGGTATCTGGATGGCTCGCAAGGGCGCGAGGTGGCCAACACGGTGTCGATGCAGTTCATCACCGGCTACTTGGTGGAAAAGAGTTTGTCCATTGACAATATCTTTGTCTTCCTGATGATCTTCATGTACTTTGCGGTGCCTGATCGATACCAGAAACGCGCCCTCATCATCGGCATCATTGGCGCTATTGTGCTGCGTGCGCTGTTGATTCTGGCGGGCGCGTGGTTGCTGGCGACCTTCCATTGGTTGCTGTATGTGTTTGGCGCTTTCCTGATCATCACCGGGATCAAGATGTGGATTGCGGCGGGTAAAGAGCCGAGTATTGCCGACAACCCGATACTCAAGTTTTTGAAAAAGCACATCAAGATCAGTGACAAATTTGATGGTGAAAAGCTGACCACCATGGTCGGTGGGGTCAAGCTTTACACACCCTTGTTTGTGGTCTTGGTGATGATTGGCGCGACCGACGTTATCTTTGCGGTAGACAGCATTCCGGCTATTTTTGCCATCACCAGTGACCCCTTCATTGTGCTGACGGCCAACATTTTTGCGATATTGGGTTTACGCGCGCTGTACTTTTTGTTGGCCGACATGGCCAGTCGCTTCCACCTGCTGGCCTATGGCTTGGCGCTGGTACTGGTCTTCATTGGCGGCAAGATGCTGTTGATTGATTTTTACAAAATCCCGATTGGCGTCGCGCTGATGGTGACGGCGGGTTTGATTGTGTCTTCTGTGATCGCCTCGATGGTTAGCAGCCGAAACCACGGCAAAGCTGACACCAAGCCATGAACGTAGCATGAGCAAAGTTCACCGCTTTCGTTCATGGCTGCGGCATTTAGAACCCCGCGTTTTAGACAGCTTAAACAACCCTTGGCTGCGTCGCATGCGCCCATGGTTGGATAAACACGACGTCTTTAGCTTCACCCGTGAGCCGCTGGCCAGAGGTGTAGCGATTGGTATGTTGTGCGGTCTGATTCCGGGGCCGTTGCAAATATTAGGCTCATTGGCCCTGTGTGCTTGGCTGCGCGGCAACGCTATCGCTGCCGCACTTGCAACGGTTTACACGAATCCCTTGACCATCGTGCCCTTGTATTGGTTGGCGTTTCAGCTGGGTGCCTTGTTCTTGCCTGGACCACAAGTAATGCCACCCTTTGTTATCCCGCAAGGCGACTTGATGCAATGGGTGTCCGGTTTGGGCGCGTGGATGACGGCACTGGGTTGGCCTTTGCTACTGGGTTTGCCATTGCTGGGGACGCTGCTGGCGGCCAATGCATACGCGCTTGTGCAGGTGTTTTTTCTAACCCCTGTCATCCGACGCGCCAAACGCATGCGTGAGCGGTCAAGTTTGCCTGAATAACAGTTATTTCGGTAAACTGCTATTAAACGTGTTTATTTTATAGATAAATTAACCTATAGCCGGCGTATTTATTCAATAGTTTGCTATTAAATAAATAGCATATAGAGCATCAACTCGCAAACAACTGACCCATATCCTGAAACGCTTTGAACTCCAGTGCATTGCCGCTGGGATCGAGCAGGAAGAAGGTGGCTTGCTCACCGACTTGGCCTTTGAAGCGGATGCCGGGTTCGATCACAAATTGGGTTTTCAAACCGGTTAGGCGCTCGGCCAAGGCGTGCCAGTCGTCCCACGTGAGCACCACACCGAAATGCGGCACAGGCACACCGTGGCCGTCCTTCAGTTTACGGTTTTTTATTGGTAGAAAGCGGATAAAACGGCGCGATTAAAGCGCCCGTTTTGAAGGCTTTTGAAGCAGTTTGGTAGTAAGCAATGGCTTCGTCGCGCAGTTTCTCGTTCACCGGTGCGGGCGTGGTGACGAAAGTTTTGGGGTCGACTTGGTAGCTTTCGACCTCTTGTTTGGGCAAGAGCACCGTCAACACGTCGTTCTTCAAATAGCCCAAGGCTTGGTAGTTGCTGATGAAAGCACGCTCAGCGGGCGGGCCGGGGTCAAACATGGACTTGCCGTAAAACTGGGCGCTGCCATTTTTACCCAGCACTTCCATGAGGGTGGGCGCGATGTCGATTTGGCTGACAATAGGCGCAAACACCGCTGGCTTGAGCAGCGCGGGGGCGTAGAAAATCATCGGGATGTGGTAGCCCCCCACCGGCAAGCGGGTTTTGCCGGCGGCGGAAGCGCAATGGTCCGCCACGATGACGAACAAAGTGTCTTTGAACCACGGCTTTTTGGACGCGTCTTTGATGAATTTGCCAATCGCGTAGTCGGTGTATTTAATCGCACCGTCGCGGCCACCCGGGGATGGAATGTCGATGCGCCCCGCTGGGTAGGTGTAAGGGCGATGGTTGGAGGTGGTCATGATTTGCGCGAAAAAGGGCTTGTTGTCGGTGCCTTTGTCGCTCTTGTCGTCCAGCGTGCGAATGACGTGGTCGAACAAAAACTCGTCGGCCACGCCCCAGACGTTCTCAAAACCGACTTTGTCTTTGGGGATGTCGGTGCGGTCCACCACGCGGTAGTTGTTGGCCGCGTAGTAAGCGTTCATGTTGTCAAAATAACCGTAGCCGCCGTAGAAAAAGAAGGTTGAAAATCCTTGATGTTTGAGCAACTCACCCATGGTGGAGAGATTGCCATTCGCGGGGCGGCGCACAATGGCTTGACCAGGAATCGGCGGCGTGCCCAAGGAGAGCGCCTCCAAACCGCGCACGGTTCGGGTGCCAGTGGCAAACAGGCGGTCAAATTTCATGCCCTCGCTGCCCAGTTTGTCCATCTCCGGTGTCAAGCCTTTTAACACCCCGTTCTTGCCACCATACGAGTCCATGAACTCGGCTGACAAACTTTCGACCGAGATCATGATGATGTTTTTGGGCTTGCTGCTGAAGGGGGTGACATTGCTGGCGATATCTTTGCTCAAATCGGTCTGGCGTGGCTCACCTAGCGGGGTGCGTTTGACGCCCAAGGCCGCCAAGGCCGCGTTGGCCTGCGCTTGCGGCATAGTGCGGTAAAACTTGTCGTAATCCAGCTCATTGCGCCGCTGCGCAGCGGCGATGGTGAACAGACCGTTGCCCGATAGCTCGGAGGCGTAGGCGTTCTTTTGCGCTTGGACTGCTTGACCTCGGGCCAGCAGCGGCTCTTCCATTTGGTCGACGTTGGCAAAGTACATCATGGCGGGGGCGACCACTACCGCCATCGCCACCAAACCCACGCGTTGCCAAGCGCTCACGCCGCGTTGGTCAGCCCGTTTGACGGCGGGGCGAATCAGCAAGAGCAACGCGGCTGCCAGCGCACCAATGCCCGACAAAATCTGCCCCACGGGGTAGGATTCGCGGATATTGCCGATGACTTCTGAGGTGTAGATCAAATAATCCAAAGCAATGAAGTTGAAGCGGGTGGTGAACTCCAGCCAAAAAGTAGCTTCAGCCACCGCGCCAAAAATCAACAGGGCAATCGCCAACCACAACCACGTAAAACGCAGCTTGCTGTGCCAGCCTGAAGCGCGCCAGCGGTTCGGCAACACGGCCTCGTACAAGCAGACGGGTGCGAGCAAAACACTGGCCACGGCCAAGTCAAACCACAAGCCTTTGAGGAAAATATCTGGCCACAGCGCCACCGGCACGGCTTCGGCACCGACGCTGACACCGGTGTAAATGGCCAACCCTACACGGGTGAGTGTGGCGATGAGCACGATAACGAAGCCGGCGATTAGCGGGAGGCGTGGAATCCTTGGGGCATCCAAAAATGAAGATGATGATGTAGAAGTGCTTTTGGCCATAGTTTTTGATTGTTGGGTTCGCGCAGCCTGCTGGCTAAAAGTCCGTAAGACCTCCGAGTGCGCAATAAGTTTAATGCACAGATGTAAAAATGCCACGGTGTCGGGAAGTACGTTATCCTTGCAGACCATGAATGTAATGGTTTTCATGGGCGTTTCGGGTTGTGGCAAGTCTACTTTAGCAGTGGCCGTGGCACAGGCTTTGGGCTGCACCATGCTGGAAGGTGATGAGTTTCACCCCGATACCAATCAAGACAAGATGGCTCAAGGCATCGCCTTGACCGACCAAGACCGCGTTGGCTGGCTGGCGACTTTGGGCGAGCAGCTGCACACGCAGCAAGTGGCCAACCCACACGGGGTGGTGCTGAGTTGCTCGGCCCTGAAAAAATCTTACCGCGATACTCTGCGCAGCTACGTACCTGAGCTGCGC
>CBDUEA010000175.1:0-4668 GCA_965365965.1 uncultured Polaromonas sp.
CTAGATAACGGTGAGCAGGTTGAGCGCACTCAATTGGGCGGTCGTTTTAGCCGTGCACTGGCCAATTATTTCTTATTGATCAAAGCACAAAAGAACCTGCTATGGTTTACCGTTGGTTTTGGTCAAGCAGCCGTTATTTTTCCGTTCATCATTGCTGCGCCACGCTATTTCAGTGGTGCCATTGCACTGGGCGCGTTGATGCAAATTGCCAGTGCTTTTGGCCAAGTACAAGGTGCGATGAGCTGGTTTGTTGACAACTATGAAGAATTGGCCAGCTGGCGTGCTATCACCAACCGCTTAACCAGCTTTGATGAAAGTATGTTGGCCAGCGAATTACTGGCATCGCAGACGAACCCAACAGAGCACGCGTCTAGTCCGCAAAATGCCGCTGATACCAACACCCTAACGACGGAGGACCTCACTCTGGCATTGCCCAACGGTCAGGTTTTACTCGCCCATGCCAGTTTAAAAGCTCAGGCAGGAGACACTATTTTGCTGAGCGGTCCTTCGGGCAGTGGTAAATCAACCTTATTCAGAGCTTTGGCGGGTATTTGGCCTTTTGCCAAAGGCCACATCCACATGCCTGCCAATGCGATGTTTATTCCGCAGCACCCCTACTTCCCCAATGGCAGCTTGCGCGATGCTTTGGCTTACCCTAGGCCAGCGGCTGACTATACCGATACGATGCTGCAAACCGCGCTACAAGAAGCGCTGCTACCGCAGTTGGTGAACCGTTTGGACGAAGAAGATGCTTGGGGACAGGTTTTGTCGGGCGGCGAGCAGCAGCGCTTAGCCATTGCGCGCGTATTTCTCAAAAAACCACAATGGATTTTTGCCGACGAGGCTACCAGTGCGCTGGACGTTGAAGCTGAAAATACACTCTATAAACGACTCATAGCCAGCGTTGAATCTATGAAAGGCGCTATTATTTCAATAGCACATAGACCCAGCGTCGCAGCTTTTCACGCTCAAAAGTGGACGCTAGAGAAAACCCCACCGCAACCAGACGGTTCTGCACCGCTGGCTGCTTATTCAGTCGCAGCCACCCAGCGCGAGTAGCCTTTAGCGCGTAGTTCACAAGCTGGGCACTGGCTACAGCCATAACCCCAAGGATGGCGATGTTCGCGATCACCCAGGTAGCACGTGTGGGTATGTTCGATGATCAAATCCACCAAAGGCTGACCGCCCAAGTCAAACGCCATGGCCCAGGTGTCGGCTTTGTCGATCCACATCAGCGGTGTTTCAATGAGAAATCGTTTGTCCATGCCCAATGACAAGGCTAATTGCATAGCTTTCATGGTGTCATCACGGCAATCGGGGTAACCTGAAAAGTCAGTTTCACAGACGCCGGTGACCATGACTTGCAGATCGCGTCGATAGGCCAAAGCAGCGGCCAAGGTTAAAAATAACAAGTTGCGACCAGGGACAAAAGTGTTGGGCAGACCAGAGCTTTCCATTTTGAAAGCGACGTCCCGGGTTAGCGAGGTTTCACTGACTTGACCAAGAACGGCCAAATCTAGGACATGGTCTTCACCGAGTTTGTGCGCCCACTGGGGAAACTGTGCTTTGATATGCGCTAAAACTTCTAATCGGGCTTGTAACTCGACGCTATGCCGCTGGCGGTAGTCAAAAGCTATGGTTTCGACCCGCTCATATTTACTGAGGGCAAGAGCCAAACAAGTGGTGGAGTCTTGTCCACCGGAAAAGAGTACGAGTGCGCTGGTATGCATGCGAGATTGAGTGAAACAAGGGGTCTAAAGCCAAATGATGTACTCAGGTGACTCGATAAAAAGCAGGGTCAATGTTACTATGGTGATTCATTATCTTGCAGTTTTAGCACCATTTTAATCGCCCATGAACCCTGATGCCTCACACCTTTGGCGCGGCCCGCGTTGGGCGCTTGCAGTTTTACTGGCTGTGCTGGGCATGCTGGGTCCATTCTCGATAGATACCTACCTGCCGGCATTCTCTGGTATCGCGCAAAGTTTAGGGGCTAATCCCGTACAAATGCAGCAAACCCTCTCTGCCTATTTGTTCGGCTTTGCTTTTATGAATTTGCTACACGGGCCGATGTCAGACAGTTTTGGACGTCGTCCAGTTGTTTTGTGGGGCTTGGCGGCCTTTACCTTGGCCTCTGCAGGCTGCGCGTTGTCGCAAAACATAGGTCAACTGATATTTTTCCGAGCCATGCAAGGTTTGTCTACCGGTGCGGGCATCGTGGTGTCACGCGCTGTTATTCGCGACTTATTCCCACCCGCCAAAGCGCAAATCATGATGAGTCAAGTGACTATTTACTTTGGCATAGCGCCAGCCATTGCACCCATGGTGGGTGGATGGCTGGACTTTCATGCGGGTTGGCACAGTATTTTTTGGTTTTTGACTGCCGTTGGTGTTGCATTGTGGACTGCCAATTTCAAATGGCTACCAGAAACTCTTCACATCTCCCAGCGCCAACCGTTTGAAACTAAGCATTTGATGCGTGGTTATTGGCAACTGGGTAGTAGTTTGCGGTTTCTGCTGTTGGCACTGGCCAGTGGCGTTCCCTTCAACGGCATGTTTTTGTATGTACTTTCTGCGCCGGCATACTTGGGTGATGTGTTGCATCTAGAGCCAACACAGTACTATTGGTTTTTTATTCTCAATATAGGCGGCATCATGGGCGGTGCGTGGCTGAGTGGCCGCTTGGCTGGCAAGATACCGCCTAAAACACAAATTCGTTATGGGTTTTCAATCATGCTGGTAACTGCTGTTATCAACGTAGTTGCAAATTATTTATTCATAGCGCATGCTTCATGGGCACTTTGGCCGATTGCTGTTTTCTCTTTTGGTTGGGCTTTGATGGTACCCGTCGTCACGCTCTTGGTTTTAGACCTGCACCCAGAGCGACGCGGCATGTCCTCTTCACTACAAGCATTCATTGGTTCAACCGCCAATGGTATCGTCGCTGGAGCCATCGCGCCCTTGGTCATGCATTCGGCTATGGCTTTGGCCTTAGCGTCCATGCTGATGCTCTCGGTTGGTTTGGTAGCTTGGATTTACCTGCACAAACGCTGGCCCGAGATTGGACGGCGAGTGGAAGAGTGAAGGTATATCTGTCTTAATTTATTAACCTCAGTACTGGCGAACGCGTTAAAGCCACCAACACAATGTAGCCAACGCAAGCCAAAGATGCAGCAAAGGCCCAAATGCGCGTGGATTGACTTGTTTGAGGCTTGAGAGCCACGCTGCCAATGCCAATGTACAGAAGCAACGCCACCACCTTGGCTGTCAGCCAATTCATTTGCAAGGGATACTGACCACTTTGTACGGCTAAAGCAATAGCTGCAGTGAGCAAAATGGTGTCGTTGAGATGTGGTGCCGACCGTAACAAGTGCCAAC
This sequence comes from uncultured Polaromonas sp., assembly GCA_965365965.1. Classification (GTDB taxonomy): domain Bacteria; phylum Pseudomonadota; class Gammaproteobacteria; order Burkholderiales; family Burkholderiaceae_C; genus Aalborgiella. The sequence continues at coordinate 3,379 of CBDUEA010000175.1, forward strand.
GCCGCCACGCAACACCTTGTATTTGTAGCAAGCCGCGAATCGTAAACAAGGTGATGCTGATGACGACGCTTGTGATGTGAATCAAACGAATAGTGTCATAGTTCATGAAAAATTTAATTCAATCTTGAGGGTATGAAGTTAGGCAGATCGCGCTGTTCTGGTCAGCGTCATGGGTACGAATCCAGTCACGGGCATTTGCGAGGACATGATGTTCTCTAACGTCACGCCGTCAAGTACGGCCAAAAATGCCATGGTGGCGTCATAGAGCACGCCTTTGAGTTTGCATGAAGATGTCAAGATGCAAGCATTGCGATTTGCATCAAAACATTCCGCCATGAAGAAGTCACTCTCCGTACTGCGCACTACATCTCCGATAATGATTTGTGCAGGATCCATGGCTAATTTGATTCCACCATGGCGGCCACGCACTGTTTGAATGACACCGATTAAGCCGAGTTGATGAACAACTTTTGTTAAATGATTTTTCTCGATGCCATGCAAATCTGCAATCTCCTGCACGGTCGTCAAACGATCTCGCTGCGTTGCAAGATACATCAAGGTGCGTAAAGAATAGTCGGTATAAGCAGTCAGCTTCATATTAAGAACAAAAGATCAGCCACCACATGCCCCACAACAGCTGCCTTGGCCATGTGGTGCTTTTACTTTTGTGATAGCGACACGCCAAACATCAGGACCACTTTGCAAATATTTCCAAGAAAATTGCTTGGCTTTTTCAAGTTCAAATTGACTTTGCAACATTTGGGGGTCCTGGTCGTTGACCAACTCCATCGTCTTATTCACAGCTAACTGATCAAAAGCTTTGAAAACAAGAACGCGTCTATCGGTTGGTGTTAGGTTACGGCCATCGATCTGAGCCGTTGACATCGTTTGTATCATAAATTTTCCTTGAGGTTGTTGAGTTTTTATTATAAGATGCATTTCAAATATATATTATAATTCATTGAACTAAATATCATGTCAAACCAACCTGTGCCCTCAACCCGTCCGATCATGCAACTTCAAGAGCCACTTTCATCCAAGCCTGTGGGACCGAGCTTAAAAGCGTTTTTAGAGTTAGCCTTTCGTCCGCTTTATCTAGCTGGCATCGGTTGGGCGCTGGTGGCTATTGCCTTATGGATCTACGCACCGCAGCTCCTAGAAGGACCCTTGGGTGGTATTGCTTGGCACGCTCACGAAATGCTGTGGGGCTTCATCGCCACGATTGCGCTGGCCTTTTTGATGACAGCAGGTGCCAACTGGACAGGCATCAACCCGATGACAGGTCGCACG
>CBDUEA010000176.1:0-4665 GCA_965365965.1 uncultured Polaromonas sp.
GCCCTATAGGCATCCAACAGACCTGGACAACCTAATGTGGAAGTCGGGCGAAAAACAGTAGGGTCCAAAAAGTCATCGTCGACACGGCGGTAAATCACATCCACCCGTTTCGGACCTCGGGTTGTGCGCATGTAAACAAACTTGTCTTTCACAAACAAATCTTGTCCTTCTACCAACTCCACACCCATTTGCTGCGCTAAAAAGGCATGCTCAAAATAGGCGCTGTTGTACATGCCCGGCGTCAACACCACCACCAAAGGTTCAGCCGCACTGGGTGGGGCGCTGGCGCGCAAAGTTTCCAACAGCAAATCGGGGTAATGCGCGATCGGGGCGACCCGGTGCATGTTGAACAAATTTGGAAACAGTCGCATCATCATTTTGCGGTTTTCCAGCATGTAGCTCACACCACTGGGAATACGCAAATTGTCTTCTAAGACGGATACTTACCGATGCCCTGCGCATCAGGCGCACGCACGATATCGATGCCGCTGATTTGCGAATAAATCTGATTCGGTACGTTCACCCCCACCATCTCTTGGCGAAACTGTGCGTTTTTCTCGATTTGTTCGCGCGGCACAATGCCCGCTTTGATGATGGCTTGGTCGTGGTAAACGTCGTGGATAAAACGGTTGAGGGCAGTGACGCGCTGAACCAAGCCTTTTTCCATCATTGACCACTCGTGGGCGGGAATCATGCGCGGAATCAGGTCAAACGGAATCAAACGCTCAGTCCCTGAGCCATCTTCATCTTTGGCGCCGTAGACGGCGAAGGAGATGCCCACGCGGCGGAAGATCATCTCTGCTTCTTCACGCCGCTTCGCCATCATGTCGCCGGGTTGCTGAGCCAGCCAGATGTCGTAGTTTTTGTAATGCTCCCGAACGCCTGCGCCTTGCGTAAAAAACTCGTAAGGCATTTTTTTATACATTTCGTCGAATTTCTGCATACCAAAGGTCTCCTACTTTTAGCCTCAGTCTAAGGATAGCAAGTTATAGGCCAATTTACTTATGCGTATCCATGCAATCTTCAATAAATATCCATGCAGCTAAGGCACACGATGCTGCCAATAACGCCTGGCACTCTGGCGCTCACAGGAGAACTGACCCGGTTGGTCTGACATCCAGCGCACCGCGCCACAGTGCGCAGAATCCACCACTTGGATGTCGCGCTGGGCATAGCGCGCCATGACGTTGGTGGCAGGATGTTTGAAACGGTTGCGATAACCAGCTTGAACAATGGCCAAACTCGGTTTGACGGCATCTAAAAAAGGCTCGCTTGATGACGTTTTACTGCCGTGGTGTGGCACCAGCAAGACCGTGCTTTGAAGTTGCGGCGCAAGAGCTGACGTCGAACTAAATGTTTCCAGGAGCTTCACTTCTTGAGCCTGCTCTATATCCCCCACCAGCAAGGCACTGTTTTGGTGCACTCCATTCTGGGGGCTCATTCGGCTACTCACACGCAGTACACAACTCATGGCATTGGATTTTTGTGGCGATTCGTAGTCTTGGCTTGTTGGGTGCAACACTGTGAAGTCGACGCCCTCCCAGTGCCAATGCTGGCCTGCTATGCATCGGGTTGCCGATTTCACCGCATGCAATTCATGGGCATCTTCGATGGAGCTGATGAAATCCGCGTTCGGATGCATCGCCAGAACTGACTTGATGCCCCCCGAATGGTCTATGTCGCGGTGGCTAAGCATGACGGTGTCGACCCGCTCGCCCAACGAGCGCAGCAAGGGCACCAGCACGCGATGACCTGCATCACTTTCAGCAGAAAAGCGCGGCCCAGCGTCGTAAACCAAGGTGTGCCGCGCCGTGCGCACAATCACCGCGTTTCCTTGGCCAATGTCTGCGGCCAACAATTCAAACTCGCCCTCCAACGGTCTAGGTGCTTGCCACAAAACAACAGGCAGCAGCAGTGGCAAACCCAGCATTCGCAAGCGCCACGGCCACGGCATGACCAGAAACAAGCCCCCGATCACGCCAATGATGCTGACCAGCACCGACGGCTGCGCCACGGACACAGTAGCAAAAGACCAGCTGGCCAAAAAACCTAAAAAGATGGATAAACCCTGAACCGCCCAGGCTGCCAAGTCCCAAATGGGTGCATAAACTGTACCCACCATGGACAACGGCGTGACCACTAAAGTCACCCACGGAATGGCCACAGCGTTGGCCAACAAACCTACAACAGAAACTTGACCAAACAACAACAGCGTCAGCGGTGTTAGCGCCAAGGTGATGACCATTTGCTCACGCGCTCCGTGCTGCAAGGATGCTTTGAAACGTTTGAACCAGCTGCCCTGAACAGACTGAACTTGCGCACGCTGCTCCAGCGAGTTTTGACCCGACACATCCGTCGCAAACAGCACCCCCACCGCCACAAAACTGAGCCAAAACCCCGCCTGCATTAAAGCCCATGGGTCAAAAGCCACGACCACGGCACAAGCCAGCAACCAAACAATGGGCCACGGCCAACGCCTTCCCAGCAGCTTGAGCACGCTGACGGTCAACAACATCAAAATCGTGCGTTGGGACGGGATGCCCCAACCGCTAAAAACGGCATACAGCGTTGCCAAGAAAACACCACCAACCAAGGCGATATAAGGTGCTGGTATAGCCAGACACAAGCGAGAAGACCGCCGCCACAGCCAACCCACCAACAAAGCAGCACCCCACGCAAACATGGTGATATGCAAGCCAGAAATACTCATCAAATGCGCAACGCCGGTGGCTCTGAAGACATCCCAGTCAGCGCGGTCAATCGCATGTTGGTCGCCCGTGATCAAGGCGGCCACCACACCCGCATTGCGGTCCCGACTTTTAAGTTCATTTGTATCAGACGAGTCAACAGAAGATGTTGCCTTTAAACGCGCAAACACTGCATCCCGCACTTTGACGCGTAGCCGCTCCACGGGATGCCACCAGGTGTCTGCCAACTGAACGGGCGCGATGTCTCGCGCTGTGGCTCGCACATAGCCCGTTGCTTGCACGCCTTGCTCCCAAAGGTAAAGCTCGTAGTCAAAACCATTGGGGTTGCTATTGCCGTGCGGCGCTTTAAGGCGTACTGTCATTTGCCAGCGCTCGCCGGGCTTTAATTCAGTGGTCAAAGCAGCGGGTTGACGCTTCAGTTCGGCAAAAGGGTCGTCACCCATAGTTGCGCCCATGAACACGCCGCCATACCAGCTCAGATCAATCAAAGGCGGTATGTTGATGGGTGTTTTTTCAGAGGGCGCATCCTTCGAAGCTTCTGTCCATAAAGAAGCCGATTCAACTTCCAGTCGAAACCTTAAACCGGCCTCGCTGCGCTGCGGCATGGCAGCAACGATGCCGACCACCTGCACATCCCGCCCCTCTAAGCTCGGGGACAAGGTCTGCTCAAGGTAGTTGGTAGCTCGCCAACCCGTCAAACCAAAAGCGACGCAAGCACTGGCAACAAAGAGAACAAAAGGAGCGGCGTACCGCCAAAACCTGCCCAACGCAACAGAAGTGAGTATGAGCCTACTAAATACTATGTTTTTAATAGCTAATGAAACAATAAATACGCTGGCTACAGCCAAAAATAGGGTGTAAACTGAAGGAATTGACAGATTTACCTGCTGCAACTGCACCGCTGTGCCTACAATCCAGCCGAGCAAAAGTGGCAACATGAGGCGGCGCTTTCAGGTGCGAAGCGTCTCAGCCTCGGAGGCATCAAGCCGCAATTTGAGCCGACTTTTTCCAAGCCTGCACAGCCGCAGCAGTTTCACCGCGCTGCTCTGCCAACTCCGCCAAAGCGCACCAAGCGCTGCGCTGCAAGCTGGCGTCTTTCAGCTGAGGTGCTGCTAGGGACAGCTGCTGCTGCGCCTTACCCCACAAACTGCGGGTTTTACAAGCCATGCCTGCGAGGTATTGCAACTGCGGATCACGCGGGTTAGCGCGTTGTGCGTTTTCAATTTTGGCCAACCAGCTGTCGTCTATCGAGTCCAAAGTGGCCTCTAGGGTGCGAATCAGCTTGACGCTCAAGGTGTCATCACCGGCCACCATCCGCTCCCAAACCGGCAGGAGCCATGTGCGGACCAATTGCGGATCGCCCTGTAAAGCATTCAAGCAAGAGGCGGCGTGGATGGCAATCTCAGGTTGGCTACGCTCAGCAGCATCCAAACTGCGCCACACCGTTTGTAACTGTGCCACGTCACGTGCATCGTCCAACATCTTCAACACGAGGGTGCGAACCAAGCTCTGTGCCGCTGATACTGAAAATGCGTGATGTTTAGCCAGTAAACGCGTGGTTTCCAAGGCTTGCTCGCTCAAATTATCCAGTTGCGCTGCTTTGAGCTTGAGCCGCAAAGCCAGCGTACGCCGTGCAGCACCTTGCGGCAATTGCGCCAACCAGCGCAAAGCGCCGGGTGCATCACGGTCATCCAACGCCCAATTGGCGGCTAAAAGTTGTGTCCCTTCACGCGTTTCTTGCGCGGCTTTGGGGTTGTGATGCTCTAAGGCATTGGCTAAATGCATGTCGCGGGCAGTTTTGTCTTGCAAGGCATGCGCGCTTTGCGCGGCCATCACATGCGCCAAAGCGCGAAGTTGCGCCGCATTGGCGGGTCGGTCATTGGCGTGATGGCTGGCGTGGTCGATTGTTTGATCCAAGCTCAACGCCGCCAAGGCCGCTTTGCGGGCACGTATATAG
>CBDUEA010000177.1:0-4624 GCA_965365965.1 uncultured Polaromonas sp.
TAGGGCATCGAGTTGAACAAAAATGCAGCCCCTTTATTGAAATACGCAGAACGAATTTTCTCTCGTCCCGCCTATATTGAAGCGCTTACCCCTTCTGAAAAGGTAATGCGTAAGTGATTTAAGCCATGATCAGCAGCACTTCATCAACATCCACACGCCCGTACCTGATTCGTGCATTGCATGAGTGGTGCACGGACAATGGTTTTACACCCTATATCACGGTGCAAGTTGATGAAACAACGCAGGTGCCCAGAGAGTTTGTCAAAGACAATGAAATTATTTTGAACGTGAGCTTTGATGCCACAGGTGCTTTGAAGCTGGGCAACGAATATATTGAGTTCAAAGGACGATTTTCTGGTGTTGCGAGAGACATCATTGTTCCCATCAATCGTGTCATAGCAATTTTTGCACGTGAAAATAGCCAGGGTATGGCTTTCCCAAATGTATTGCCTGGGGAAGGCGGAAGCCATACAACGGCTTCGGATGGGGTGCCATCTTCGGCTGGTCCTGCCGGCTCTTCCGAGTCTACGAACAAAGTTGGCAAATTGGTTTCTGTAGAAACTGTGACACTTACAACCGCCAACCCTGACGATGAACCTGAAGATCATCGGCCAAAACCGCCTTCTGGGACACGCCCAACTTTAAAAAGAGTGAAGTAATTTATAAAAGGTGCAGCACAGAGCGAAAGATGCTCTAATTTACAGCTAAAATAAGAAATACGCCGATTTAGCTCAGTTGGTAGAGCACCCGCCTTGTAAGCGGTAGGTCATCAGTTCGACTCCGATAATCGGCACCAAATCATAAAACCCGCATGCTGTTTGGCATGCGGGTTTTTTGTTGTGTGTATGAGATTTTGTGACTGCACATCTACATCAACCTCGGGTTTGTACGGTTGAGAATCCCGACGGGGGTGTTGCACACTGGCCTTTGTTTGGATAAAGCATGTTGATCTCTTGCTGAGTGGCTGAAAGCCACATCAAGCGAGGCCTTTTTATATTCGAGAAGCTGGCACTGATTTGATTCGATTTATATTGACTCGATTAAGTTTGATCATTCCTACATTTTTAGGAATGACATTGCTTGCGTTTTTTTTGATCCGCTTGGTGCCAGGCGACCCGATAGAAACGATGGCAGGCGAGCGCGGCATCGATGCTACGCGGCACGCGACATTGCTCAAAGAATATGGCTTAGATCGCCCCGTACTGGTGCAATACGGCATTTACATTGGTCGCGTATTGCAGGGCGATTTGGGTAAATCCATTGTGACGCAGACGCCTGTATTGCAGGAGTTTGGCGCTCTATTCCCAGCAACCATTGAATTGGCTGTTTGCGCGATTTTGTTTGCTTTGATTTTGGGTATTCCGGCAGGCATTTTGGCTGCTGTCAAAAGAAATTCTATCTTTGACCATGGTGTGATGGGCATTTCCCTCACGGGGTATTCCATGCCTATTTTCTGGTGGGGGCTGTTGTTGATCTTGCTGTTTTCAGTGCAGCTTGATTTGACGCCGGTTTCTGGACGGCTGGATGTAAAGTATTTTATAGAGCCTACAACAGGATTTTTGTTGATTGATTCCTTGCTATCCAAAGATAAAGGCGTATTTTGGTCGACTGTTTCGCACCTCATTCTGCCAACCATTGTGTTGGGCACCAATCCGTTAGCGGTGATTGCACGGATGACGAGGTCTGCCATGTTGGAAGTGTTAGGTGAGGATTACATTCGCACCGCGCGCGCTAAAGGTCTATCGAACCTCAGGGTTGTGGCTTTGCATGCGCTACGTAACGCACTCATACCCATCGTGACGGTGATTGGTCTGCAAGTTGGCGTATTGTTTACTGGCGCGATTTTGACCGAAACCATCTTTTCGTGGCCCGGTGTCGGTAAATGGCTGATTGAAGCCATCAGTCGGCGCGATTATCCCGTGCTGCAAGGCGGGATGTTGTTGCTGGGTGTGATGGTGATGGTCGTTAACTTGCTGGTTGACATCACCTACGGCATCATCAACCCTCGGATTAGGCACCAACGATGAGTGTATTGACTTCAGCAGTCAAGTTAGATCTAGAGCCAGCGCATCCTTTGCGTGAGTTTTGGGGTTATTTTGCGGCTAACCGAGGGGCGCTTGCCGGTTTGATCATTGTTGTGGCTGTGTTGCTCACTGCTTTATTTGCGCCTCTATTGGCACCCCATGCGCCAGACTTAACCAACAACGCTGTTTTCTTGAAGCCACCGTTTTGGCAAACAGGTGGCACGCTGGCTTACCCCTTGGGAACAGATGCTATCGGGCGAGATATCCTCTCGCGGCTTATCTACGGCGCACGCTTGTCTTTGGTCATCGGTCTTGCTGTGGTTGCGCTTTCAGTGGTGGTGGGCACTGTTTTGGGACTAACAGCGGGTTATTTCCGTGGCATTTTTGAAATCGGTGTCATGCGCTTGATGGACATTATTTTGACGCTGCCGAGCTTGCTACTCGCAATTGTGATTGTGGCTATTTTGGGGCCAGGTTTGATGAACGCGATGCTAGCTGTTGCGATAGTGGTGCTGCCGCATTATGTGCGGATCACGCGCGCGGCAGTTATTTCTGAGACGGCGAAAGACTATGTGACATCAGCGCGCATGAATGGCGCCAGCAACATGCGACTGATGTTCAATGAAATCCTGCCCAATTGCACAGCACCCTTGATTGTTCAGGCCTCATTGGGAATTTCAACGGCTATTTTGGATGCGGCTGCACTGGGATTTTTGGGCTTGGGTGCACAGCCACCGTCACCCGAATGGGGAACGATGCTGGCGGACGCGCGTGAATTTGTTTTGCGTGCTTGGTGGGTGGTGACCTTTCCAGGTTTGGCCATTTTGATCACCGTGCTGGCCTTCAACCTGCTCGGTGACGGATTGCGCGATGCGTTTGACCCTAAGTTGAAACGCTAAAGGCATTGTATGGTTCTGCTTGAAATTGAAAATCTATCAGTTGACTTTCCGTCACAAAACAGCGTGATGCATGCCGTGGAGGGTGTGAGTCTGACTTTAGAAGCTGGTGAAGTGTTGGGGATTGTCGGCGAGTCGGGCTCTGGGAAAAGCGTCACGATGATGGCACTGATGGGCTTGATTGCTTTTCCAGGTCAGGTCAAAGCCGATAAGCTGCGGTTTGATGGTCATGACTTGTTGTCTTTGTCACCTGCAGAGCGCAGCAAACTGACAGGTAAAGATGTTGCGATGATCTTTCAGGATCCGACAACCAGCTTAAACCCCTGTTTCACTATTGGCTTCCAATTGTCCGAAACCTTGAAATTGCACATGGGTTTGGATGCCAAAGCTGCCAAAAATCGTTCGATTGCGTTGCTGGAGCAAGTGGGTATCCCAGCACCCGAGAGCCGCCTCAAAGACTATCCACATCAAATGTCGGGTGGTATGAACCAGCGCGTGATGATTGCCATGGCTATTGCCTGCAACCCCAAGCTTTTGATTGCCGATGAGCCCACCACGGCGCTTGATGTGACGATTCAAGCGCAAATTTTAGATTTGCTGCGTGGTTTACAAAAAGACCGTGGCATGGCTTTGGTGCTCATCACCCACAACATGGGCGTGGTATCAGAGATGGCGCAACGTGTTGCGGTGATGTATGCTGGCCAAATCATGGAAGTACGCTCTTCACAAGCGCTCTTTGCGCAGCCGTACCACCCTTACACCGAGGCGCTGATGGCGGCTTTGCCAGAGCGCAGCAAGGGCTTGTCTCGGTTAACAACCATTCCCGGCATGGTGCCTGGTTTGTATGACCGTCCAAACGGCTGCCTTTTTGCCCCACGCTGCACGTATGCCAATGAGCATTGTCGTGCCGAGCGTCCTGCCTTACGCGCATGGGGCGATGGCTGGGTGCGTTGCCACTATCCTTTGAGCGGTCAGCAGGTTAAGCACATCCAGCCAGCAGATGCAGAGGTGCTGCAATGACAACTTCTCAAGGCACACCAGTCGTCACGGCTAAAGATCTTCGGCAAGTTTACAAAATCAAACGGGGTCTGTTCCGTGAGCCTGACCAACTGCAAGCCGTTGGAGGCGTGTCTTTTGAGTTACTAGCTGGCAAAACGCTGGCAGTTGTGGGTGAGTCAGGTTGCGGAAAATCGACATTGGCACGCATGGTTTCTTTGATTGAGTCGCCATCTGCCGGCGAACTGCGTTTGAATGGCAAAGACGTTGTCCGTGCGAGTCGTGATGAGCGTCCAATGCTGCGACAAGTGGTGCAATTGGTGTTTCAAAATCCTTACGGCTCACTTAACCCACGCAAAAAAATTGGCACCATTCTGGAAGCGCCTTTAGAGATCAATACTGACTTATCTGCTTCAGAGCGTGAGCAAAAGGCGCGTAGCATGCTTGCCTTGGTCGGCTTGCGACCAGAGCATTACGACCGCTACCCGCACATGTTTTCCGGCGGGCAGCGCCAGCGGATAGCCATTGCGCGTGCGTTGATGCTCAAACCCGCTCTAGTCGTGGCGGATGAACCTGTTTCGGCGTTAGATGTGTCTATCCAAGCTCAGGTGCTGAATCTTCTGGCTGATTTGCAGCAAGAGTTGAACTTGGCTTATCTGTTTATTTCGCATGATTTGGGTGTGGTGCGCCACATTGCGCACGATGTGT
>CBDUEA010000178.1:0-4616 GCA_965365965.1 uncultured Polaromonas sp.
TTTGCAGCATCGCCAGCACATTGGCGATCGTTTTGCGCAGTTCGCGGCGGTCAGAAATAAAGTCCACCGCGCCTTTTTGCAGCAAAAACTCTGCGCGTTGGAAGCCTTCTGGCAACGTCACGCGCACGGTCGACTCAATCACCCGTGGGCCCGCAAAGCCGATCAAAGCCTTGGGTTCTGCGATGACCACATCGCCAACAAAGGCAAAACCAGCACTCACACCGCCCATGGTGGGGTCGGTCAGCACGCTGATATATGGTAAACCTTTTTTGGCCAAACGCGTCAAAGAAGCATTGGTTTTAGCCATTTGCATGAGGCTTAACAAGCCTTCTTGCATGCGCGCACCACCTGTTGCGGTGAAGCAGATAAAAGGCACCTTTTGCTCAATAGCCGCATGGACGCCACGCACAAAGCGCTCACCCACCACGCTGCCCATGCTGCCGCCCATGAAGTCGAACTCAAAACACGCGACTACCACGTTGATGCTGTGCACCGAGCCGCCCATGACGACCAAGGCATCGGTCTCACCCGTGTTTTCAAGCGCTTCTTTCAGGCGCTCTGGGTATTTGCGGCTGTCTTTGAACTTGAGCGCATCCACGGGCAGCACTTCTTGCCCAATTTCGTAGCGGCCTTCAGCATCCAAAAAATGATTCAATCTGGCTCGCGCACCAATGCGCAGGTGATGGCTGCAGCTGGGGCAGACATTTTGGCTTTGCTCTAAATCGGTTTTGTAGAGCACGGTTTCACAGCTGGGGCACTTGATCCACAAACCTTCAGGCATGCTGCGTCGGTCGGCAGGGTCGGATTTGAGGATTTTGGGAGGAAGTAATTTTTCTAGCCAGCTCATCGTTTCATCCTTGCTTGTTTTTTTCTTATGGATTTCGTCGTATTTACTTTGATGTTAAAGCTGCACGAATGCCGCTTAAAAAATCATGCGCAATCTTAACCACTTGGTCTTTGGGCTGATTGTCTATCAAAGTGATGATTTTGCTACCAATCACCACCGCATCGGCGATTTTGCCAATTTTTTGCGCTGTTTCGGCATCCCGAATGCCAAAACCCACGCCGACGGGGATGTTGGTGACATGTTTGCGGATTTTAGGCAGCATGGCGGCCACTGCATCGGTGTCCAAACTGCCTGCACCTGTCACACCTTTGAGCGACACGTAATATACATAGCCGCTGGCAATGCGCGCTACCTGCGCCATTCGGCTGTCGGTGCTGGTGGGGGCGAGTAAAAAGATCAAATCCATGTTATTGGCTTTGAGCTGCGCGGCAAAAGCTTCGCATTCTTCGGGTGGGTAGTCGACCACCAAAACACCGTCCACACCTGCAGCAGCGGCATCGCAAATAAAGGCACTTGCGGCGTTTGAATCTAGTGGCGATGTTTTGTGGAGTTGGTCATAGCGTTCAATCGGGTTGGCGTAACCCATCAAAACCACCGGCGTGAGCTGGTTGGTCAAGCGGAAGGTGCGCACCATCTCCAGCACTTGTGGTAGCCCAATGCCAAAACTCAGTGCTAAGTCGCCTGCTTTTTGGATCACAGGGCCGTCTGCCGAGGGGTCGCTGAAAGGGATGCCGAGCTCAATCACATCAGACCCTGCCGCCACCATGCCATGCATCAAGTCGGGCGTGATGTCGGCAAACGGGTAGCCGGCGGTCACGTAAGGAATCAGTGCCGCCCGGTTTTCGGTTTTTAAAGCGGCAAAGGTTGCTTGAATGCGGCTCATAGGCTTACTCATCGCACCACCTTCACGATCTGTTCTTGACTGCCTTTGACCGCTTGACCTTGGCAACTCGGTCGGCAATAAAAGTCGGCATGGCTCAAATCTGCCACCGTGCCAATGTCTTTGTCGCCACGACCAGATAAATTGACCAAAATCGACTGGTCAGGGCGCATGGTTTTGGCTAGTTTCATAGCGTAAGCGACGGCATGGCTGGACTCCAATGCTGGGATGATGCCTTCGGTACGGCAAAGGTAGTGGAAGGCTGCTAGTGCTTCTGTGTCGGTGATGCCGACGTATTCAGCACGGCCAATGTCCGCTAAAAATGCATGCTCTGGGCCCACGCCTGGATAGTCTAAGCCCGCGCTGATGCTGTGTGTCTCTGTGACTTGACCATGGTCGTTTTGCAGCACATACGTGCGGTTGCCATGCAAAACGCCGGGACTGCCGCGTTGGATGGACGCCGAGTGTTTGCCGCTTTCCAAGCCTTCACCCGCAGCTTCAACACCAATCAATCGGGTATTTTCGTGCTTGATATAGGGGTGAAAAATACCCATGGCATTGCTGCCACCGCCCACGCAGGCCACGACGACATCGGGTTGTGTCGTTTTGCAGCCCAAAAGCGGCAACATCTCTGGCATTTGGGTTAAACATTCTTCGCCAATCACGCTTTGGAAGTCGCGCACCATCATCGGGTAGGGGTGCGGCCCTGCCACGGTGCCGATGATATAGAACGTGTTGTCCACGTTGGCGACCCAATCGCGCATGGCTTCATTGAGGGCGTCTTTCAAGGTACGGCTGCCGCTTTCCACGGGGACGACGGTGGCGCCCAGCAGCTTCATGCGGTAAACGTTGGGGCTTTGGCGCTTCACGTCTTCGCTGCCCATGTAGACCACGCACTCCAAGCCATAGCGGGCGCAGATGGTGGCGGTGGCTACGCCGTGCTGTCCAGCGCCAGTCTCAGCAATCACGCGGGGCTTGCCCATGCGTTTGGCGAGCATGGCTTGGCCAATGGTGTTGTTGATTTTGTGGGCACCGGTGTGGTTCAAATCTTCACGTTTGAGGAAGATTTGCGCCCCGCCTTGCTCGCGGCTCATGCGGGCAGCGTGGTAGATCGGGGAAGGGCGGCCGACGAAGTGCTTCAGCTCATAGTGGAATTCAGCCAAAAAAGCGGGGTCATGCTGGTATTTGGCGTATGCGTCTTTGAGTTCGTTGATGGCGTGGGTCAGTGTTTCAGAGACAAAACTGCCGCCGTAGATGCCGAAATGTCCGCTGGGGTCGGGTTGTTGGTAGTCAAACATGGTTCAATTATTCTTTAAATGCTTTTTGAATTAAACAGTGCATCCGCAGCCTGCACGGCCTGGATGAACTGATGGATTTTGTGGGGGTCTTTGATGCCTTTGAGCACATGGCCTTGTGCATCAACGGCTTCAACGCCAGAGCTGACGTCTACAGCCAGCGTGTTACAGCGCGGCCGGACTTGCAAAATACCATCGGTCACGTTGGCAGCGTTCAGCCCACCACTTAAGACGAGGTGAGCGTTGACGTTTGTTGGAAGCAGTGACCAATTGAATGTTTTTCCGCCGCCACCATAACCCTCGACATGTGCGTCGAGCAAAATGGCTTGAGCTTGTGAGTAATCTTCTGAGTATTTTACAAGGTCAAAGCTTGCCGCATCAGGGTCTAGGGGAATCCGAGCAGCACGCAGAAAACTGCGTTTCACGCTGGCGCACATTTCAGGCGTTTCATCACCATGAAATTGTATGATAGCCGACGCAATCATTGATTGTGCAGCTACTATATTTATAGTTTTTTCATTGACAAACAGCAACACAGGTGTCACAAATGGCGGCAAACGACGTGCCAGTTCGGCGGCGCGCTCGGGTGATACATAGCGTGGACTGGGCTTGTAGAGCACAAAACCGATGGCGTCGGCACCGGCGGCCACGGCTACATCGACGTCTTGTTCACGGGTCAAACCGCAAATTTTGATGCGGGTGCGTTGGGCTACAGGCTTGGAATTTGTCGAAAAAATCGTCATAGCCTGCAATCTTAGTGCATTGCGGCTCAGTTGTGCGGGCTAGGGCAGCCAGTCAAACAGCGCTGTTTGTTTCGGCAAACCCCAATGCTCTGGATAGACTGGGCCTAAGAAATACAAGCCATCGGGCGAAAAAGTCGGTGCGGCTGCATCGCGGTCGCGCATGGCTAGCACGTCCAAAATCCATTCGGGAGGTTTGCGGCCATCACCGACCATCAGCAAGCAGCCCATGAGGTTGCGAATCATGTGGTGCAAAAAAGCGTTGGCTTCAAATTCAAAGCGCCAGTAGCGCGACATCGGTTCACCGCGATGTGAAATATCAATGCGTTGTATTGTTTTAACGGGCGACAATGCCTGGCAGGCTGATGCGCGAAAGGAGCTGAAATCGTGCTCGCCAAGCAAATAGCTGGCAGCTTGCTTCATAGCCGCTTCGTTGAGGCCGCGGTACACCCAGCCAACGCGACCTGCTTCAACACTGGGGCGTACGGCAGACTCTAAGACCACGTAGGCGTAGCGGCGCGCAGTGGCGCTGGCGCGGCAATGGAAGGTAGTGGGCATGACTTGTGCCCACTGGACGGCAATGTCGTGCGGCAAATGCGCATTGGTGCCGCGCACCCAAGAGCTGGGCTCGCGGTCAACCTCGGTATCAAAATGCACTACTTGCATCAAGCCATGGACACCGGAGTCGGTGCGACCCGCGCACAGTGTAGAAACCTTATGCTGAGTGAAGGTGGCCAACGCAGCTTCTAGCTTGTCTTGGATGGTTTTTCGAGAGAGCTGACTCTGCCAACCTTCATACGCTTGCCCGTTGTAGCTAACGCCTAACGCAATTCTCACAAGCTTCGACAATCTTG
>CBDUEA010000179.1:0-4590 GCA_965365965.1 uncultured Polaromonas sp.
CGCCTTGGTGGGTATGTTTTTGGGCTCGCTGTTGCCACAAGTCATGGGCAACCGAAAAGGTCATGTGCACCACTATGTAGGCAGTGCAACGCCGTAGTCAGCGCCCAACTTCTATCTTTAAGCGGCGTGAAGGGTGCAAACACTTATAATCATAAGCTTTGCAACTTATCTCGAATTCTGTAGAAATTCTCTCAACTTATGCCTATCTACACTTATAAATGCGAATCCTGCGGGCATGCCAAAGACGTTTTGCAAAAGATGTCTGACCCGCTGTTGACAGATTGCCCTGCTTGCAGGCAAGCCACCTTCAAAAAGCAACTCACTGCAGCTGGTTTCCAGCTCAAAGGTACGGGTTGGTATGTGACCGACTTCAAAGAGGGAGCGGGTAAAAACACAGTGCCACCGACAGAAGCTAAGACGGAATCAACGGGCAGCACAACAGCCGCACTAAGCACAACAGAAACAACCGTACCTGTGACGAGTCCAATTGCTAAAACCGAGTCGACTTCAAGCGCAGCTTCAGCACCGTCCACTGCGACCGCAGCGCCTTCTGCGGCTAAAGCAACACCAAGCTCGAATGTTTAAGGCATTCGTAGAGCAGGTGTCAACCCCAACAGACGAGATATTGTGATGGCTGCATTACGCAAATGGTTGTTTGCTGGGTTATTAGTGATTGTGCCTATCGCTATCACCATCTGGTTAGTCGAATGGATGCTGAGTACGCTTGATAAAACTTTGCTGATTTTGCCGGCTGCTTGGCACCCCGACAAGTTGATTGGTTTTCATATCCCAGGTTTTGGTGTGTTATTGGCCTTGGCATCATTGTTGATTGTTGGCGCTGCAGCCAGTAATTTTTTAGGTCGGAAGCTGATGGTCTGGAGCGATGCTTTGCTCAATCAAATACCTGTAGTCCGTTCTATTTATTCAAGCGTCAAACAGGTGTCAGACACCTTGTTTTCCGATGGTGGCAGTGCATTTCGTACCGCTGTTTTGGTGCAATGGCCGCGTCCCGATGTTTGGACCATTGCTTTTGTCACTGGCACGCCAGGTGGCGATGTGGCGAATCATTTGAGTGGTGATTTTTTGAGCGTGTATGTGCCAACAACGCCCAACCCGACGGGCGGTTACTTTGTCATGTTAAAAAAGAGCGACTGTATTGAACTCAAAATGAGTGTGGACGATGCGCTCAAATACATTGTGTCTATGGGCGTGGTTGCACCACATGACCCTGCACTTTTAACCCAGTTTCCTAAAAAATAAGCAAAGAGAAAATTATGGCAATGCGTACCCACTATTGCGGTCTTGTGACCGAAGCCCTGTTAGGTCAAACTGTGTCCATTTGCGGTTGGGTGAACCGTCGTCGTGACCATGGGGGTGTGATTTTTGTAGACCTGCGCGACCGTGAAGGTTACGTGCAAGTGGTGTGTGACCCGGACCGTGCAGACATGTTTAAGCAAGCAGAAGGTTTGCGTAACGAGTTTTGCGTACAGATCAAGGGTTTGGTGCGCGCACGCCCTGAGGGCACTGTGAACGACAACTTGAAAAGCGGCAAGATTGAAATTTTGTGCCATGAGTTGGTTGTGCTCAATGCTTCTGTGACCCCACCGTTCCAACTGGATGATGACAATCTGTCTGAAACCACCCGTTTAACGCACCGTGTGTTGGATCTTCGTCGTCCTTACATGCAAAACAATTTGATGTTGCGCTACAAAGTGTCGATGGAAGTGCGCAAGTTTTTAGATGCTAATGGTTTTATTGACATTGAAACTCCAATGTTGACCAAAAGTACACCAGAAGGCGCGCGCGATTATTTGGTGCCCAGCCGCGTGCATGATGGTCACTTCTTTGCGCTGCCACAGTCGCCACAATTGTTCAAACAGTTATTGATGGTGGCTGGCTACGACCGTTACTACCAAATCGTCAAATGCTTCCGTGACGAAGATTTACGCGCGGACCGCCAGCCTGAATTCACACAGATTGATATTGAAACTTCCTTTTTGGACGAACAAGAAATTCGTGACATGTTTCAAGGCATGATCACCACCGTGTTTAAAAACACCATGAATGTCGATTTGGGTGAGTTTCCGGTCATGACTTATGCCGATGCCATGCACATGTATGGTTCAGACAAGCCGGACTTGCGTGTCAAACTGGCTTTCACCGAAGTAACGGATGTGATGGCTGATGTTGACTTTAAAGTCTTCTCTGGTGCAGCCACCATGAAAGGCGGCCGTGTGGTCGCCCTGCGCGTCCCCGGCGGTGCGAAAGAGGTGGGTGGACTGAGCCGAGGAGAGATTGACGGCTATACCGAGTTTGTCAAAATCTACGGTGCCAAAGGTTTGGCTTACATCAAAGTCAACGAGTTGGCCAAAGGTCGTGATGGTTTGCAAAGTCCAATAGTTAAAAATATCCATGACAAAGCGATTGCTGAAGTCCTCGCACGCACGGGCGCACAAGACGGTGATTTGATTTTCTTTGGTGCAGACAAAGAAAAAATTGTCAACGATGCCATTGGAGCCTTGCGTATCAAAATAGGACACAGCGAGTTTGGTAAAAAGAACGGGTTGTTTGAAAAAGCTTGGCGTCCGATGTGGGTGGTTGACTTCCCGATGTTTGAATACGACGAAGATGCGCAACGCTACACTGCAACGCATCACCCGTTCACCGCACCAAAAGACGGTCATGAAGACTGGATGGTCACGGCTCCAGAGAAATGTATCTCTAAAGGCTATGACATGGTGCTCAATGGTTGGGAGATGGGTGGCGGTTCTGTCCGTATCCACCGCGCTGATGTGCAGCAAAAGGTATTTGATGCGCTTAAAATCACACCCGAAGAAGCACAAATTAAATTTGGTTTCTTACTCGATGCACTCCAATACGGTGCGCCACCACACGGTGGCTTGGCGTTCGGTTTAGATCGTATCGTCACCTTGATGACAGGTGCCGAATCTATTCGCGACGTGATTGCTTTCCCTAAAACTCAACGCGCGCAATGTTTGCTGACCCAAGCACCTTCCTTGGTCGATGAAAAGCAATTGCGCGAACTGCATATTCGTTTGCGGAATGAGGATCTCGTCAAGGCTGTTTAAAAAGCAGCTGAAGGACTGAATCGTTTTAGTTAAAGAAACTCAGCTGTCCTGGAAAAACGCCTAGCAGCAGGGCTGAAAACATCAAATAGCGTAAAAATTTCCCAATGGCCATGTACAGCAAGCAGGGCCAGAAGGGAAGTTTTAACCAACCAGCGACAAAGCACAGTGGGTCGCCTACTGCGGGCAACCAAGCCAACAAGCAAGCTTTAGGCCCTAAGCGCTCTAACCATTGCAGCGCTTTGATGTGGGTTTTTAAGTGCGCATATTTGTCTAAGGCGCGGTGCGTTCCGTAGCCCATCCACCAGTCGACAGCACCGCCTAAGGTGTTGCCAGCCGTGGCTACCAAAATAGTGGGCCAAAAAAGGGCCGGATTCAGTTTAATGAGGCCAAAAACAACGGGTTCAGAGCCTAAGGGTAAAAGCGTGGCGCTGATGAAAGAAACTATAAAAACAGTGCTTAACCCGAACTGAGGTAAGGCTAAAACTGTCAATAAATGTTCTATCCACATCTCCATATATCAATAAGTATAAATACAGTTCAGTTGCTTAGAGCACAACAGATGCGGATAGTGTCTAAAGAACTTGAAAAATCAACTAAAAATATCAATACAAATGTCAGTTGAGTAATTTTTAGGCAGGTACAATCATGCTTCATTTTTAAGCAACTGTAGTTTCTTATTTTTGCTTTTACCTCAATTCCCTACATGAACATCGGTCAATACGCACTGCCCAATAACTTGTTTGTCGCTCCCATGGCGGGCGTCACTGACAGGCCGTTTCGCGTCCTGTGCAAGAAGCTGGGTGCTGGTTATGCCGTGAGTGAAATGGTGACCTCCAAGCGAGAGTTGTGGAGTACCTTAAAGACGTCTCGTCGTGCCAACCATGAAGGTGAGGGCGCTCCGATAGCCGTGCAAATTGCTGGAACTTCAGCCGCCATGATGGCCGAGGCAGCAGCCTACAATGTTGATAACGGTGCACAAATCATCGACATCAACATGGGTTGCCCAGCTAAAAAAGTGTGTAATAAATGGGCCGGTTCTGCTTTGATGCAAGACGAAGCCTTGGCTATTTCTATCGTTGAAGCTGTGGTGTCTGTTTGTGCACCACGTCATGTTCCTGTGACTTTAAAAATGCGGACGGGGTGGTGCCAGTCGCATAAAAATGCAGTGGTGTTAGCACGTGCCTTCGAGCAAGCCGGTATTCAGATGTTGGCAGTTCATGGACGTACGCGTGAGCAAGGTTACAAAGGCGTGGCCGAGTACGACACTATTGCTGCGGTCAAAGCAACAGTCAAAGTTCCTGTTGTGGCTAATGGTGATATCACCACACCCGAAAAAGCACTGGAAGTTTTAAAAGCAACTGGTGCAGATGCTGTGATGATTGGCCGTGCGGCGCAAGGTCGGCCGTGGATCTTCCGGGAGATAGCACATTTCATGGCTACCGGCACGCATCTTGCGCCACCCCTCGTAGCCGAGGTGAAGCGCTTGTTGTGCGATCACTTG
>CBDUEA010000180.1:0-4577 GCA_965365965.1 uncultured Polaromonas sp.
ATTCGGGTGTGTCCTCAAACATGTGAATGAAACCGTGCAGTTCACGCAAAATATCGTTTGGAATATGGCGTGAAGTTTTGGTTTCACCGTAAACATAAATCGGTACATCCAAGTTTTTGCGACGTACTTCTTCAATGAAATGGCGCAAGTTCACCACGGCAGGGTCCAAATCAGGGCCTGGTGAGAATTCCTCATCGTCAATGGACAAAATAAAGGCACTGGCACGACTTTGCTGCTGCGCAAACTGACTTAAATCGCCATAACTGGTAACGCCTAGAACATCAAACCCTTCACTCTCAATAGCCTGTGCCAAGGCACGAATGCCTAAGCCAGAGGTGTTTTCAGAGCGGAAGTCCTCATCAATGATGACAATGGGAAAGCGAAATTTCATGGCGTAGTGTGTTCAGTTTAGAAAAAAGAAAAAAGATCAAAAATGTAAATAAAGTCAGAATAACAGCGAAGTGTAAGGAAATAATGTGTCCCAACTCGCAACTTGGATGATAAGGGGTCATGATTCGTTCAAAATGTGGTGCAACTCAGACAAAAAGGAATGCTATGGCTGAATCTACGATTTGGTGGTTGTTATCAGGGGCAGCGGTCGCTGTGGAGTTATTGACGGGAACGTTTTACCTTTTAATGCTGGCTGTGGGTTTTGTTGCAGCCGCCTTAGGAGCGCACCTAGGTTTAAGTTTGACTTTGCAATTGGTAACAGCTTCAGTGGTGGGTGGTGGTGCCGTCATAGCCTGGCACTTGCTGCGCGGAAAAAAAATGCTAGGTGCATCTGCAGAGTTCAACCAAGATGTGAATATGGACATTGGACAGACCGTGCAAGTGCACAGCTGGCGTGTAGATGGTTCTGCCAGTGTTAAATACCGAGGTGCCGCTTGGACGGCTCAACGCAATGAAGGAAGCCCTGCCGGTACTGGAGCGTACAAAGTGGTGCGGGTCGTTGGTAGTCATTTGATTGTCGAAAAAATTTAAATAAAAAGGAAAAACATCATGGAAGTTGCCATCGTTCTGCTGATCATTGCAGTTCTATTCATCGTAAAAACGCTTAAAGTCGTGCCACAACAGCACGCATGGGTCATTGAACGACTGGGTAAATACCACAGCACACTCACCCCAGGATTGAACTTTTTAGTTCCTTTTGTCGACCGAGTGGCTTACAAACATGTACTGAAAGAAATCCCGCTCGATATTGCCAGCCAAGTTTGCATCACCAAAGACAATACACAATTGCAAGTGGATGGCATTTTGTACTTTCAAGTCACGGATGCCATGCGCGCCAGTTATGGCTCAAGTAATTACATCGTCGCGATTTCGCAGTTGGCTCAAACCTCGTTGCGCAGCGTGATTGGCAAGTTGGAGTTGGACAAAACCTTCGAAGAGCGCGACATCATCAACGCCCAAGTGGTGGCCGCGATTGATGAAGCCGCATTGAATTGGGGTGTCAAGGTGCTACGCTATGAGATCAAAGATTTGACGCCACCGAAAGAAATTCTGCATGCCATGCAAGCGCAAATCACGGCAGAGCGTGAAAAGCGTGCTTTGATTGCCGCTTCTGAAGGGCGTCGTCAAGAGCAAATCAACATCGCCACCGGTGAGCGTGAAGCCTTCATTGCCCGCTCTGAGGGTGAGAAGCAAGCCGTGATCAACAAAGCGCAGGGTGAGGCCGCTTCCATTACGGCTGTGGCTGAGGCCAATGCTCGGGCGATTGAAGTTGTGGCCAATGCGATTCGGCAGCCGGGTGGTGCTGAAGCCGTGCAACTCAAAGTCGCTGAAAAAGCCATGGATGCTTATGGTCGCGTCGCCAGCGATGCAACCACAACCTTGATTGTGCCCAGCGATATGAGTCAAGTCTCCACATTGATTGCCACTGCCATGAAAATGGTGCAAACTGTTAAAGCATAAGTTCGTTCATTTCTTTTTTTATTTTCGAGACATTCATGAAAATTATTGATTCAATCACGACCCAAGCGGCCAGTATTGCCAAAGTACGCCGACAAATTCATGCCAACCCTGAGTTGTGCTTCAAAGAGGTGCAGACGGCTGATTTGGTGGCTGCAAAATTGATCGAATGGGGAATCCCCATTCATCGCGGTATGGGGACCACGGGTGTAGTCGGCATCATTAAAAATGGCACTTCTGACCGCGCCATTGGATTGCGGGCAGACATGGATGCCTTGCCGATGCAGGAGTTCAATACCTTTGCGCACGCCAGCAAAAATGAAGGCAAGATGCACGCTTGTGGCCATGATGGCCATGTTGCTATGCTCCTCGCAGCAGCGCAGCACTTCTCAACACAACGCAATTTTGATGGCACCGTGTACGTGATTTTCCAGCCCGCTGAAGAAGGCGGTGGTGGCGCACGGGAGATGATCAAAGACGGTTTGTTTGACAAGTTCCCCATGCAAGCCGTCTTTGGTATGCACAACTGGCCTGGTATGGCTGTAGGTAAATTTGCTGTCAGTCCTGGCCCCGTGATGGCGTCCAGTAACGAGTTCAAAATCGTCATCCACGGCAAAGGCGGTCATGCGGCCTTGCCTCACAATAGTTTGGATCCCGTGCCAGTCGCTTGTCAAATGGTTCAGACTTTCCAAACCATCATCAGCCGGAATAAGAAGCCGATTGATGCTGGGGTGATTTCCGTCACCATGATTCATGCGGGAGAAGCAACCAATGTGATTCCAGACAGTGTCGAAATTCAAGGCACAGTACGTACGTTCACCATCGAGGTGTTGGACATGATTGAGCAACGCATGCGCGAAATTGCACATCACACCAGCGCAGCTTATGGTGTGACTTGCGATTTTGAATTTGTACGCAACTATCCTCCGACCATCAACTCTAGCGCTGAGGCCTTGTTTGCCGCCAAAGTTATGGGAGGAATTGTGGGTGCTGATAACGTGCTGGAACAAGAGCCCACCATGGGCGCGGAAGATTTTGCGTACATGTTGATGGCCAAGCCTGGAGCCTATTGCTTCATTGCGAATGGCGAAGGGGATCACCGAGAAATCGGTCATGGTGGCGGTCCTTGTATGTTACATAACCCCAGCTATGACTTTAACGACGATTTGATTCCGTTAGGTGCGACTTATTGGGTGCGTTTGGTTGAGGAGTGGCTGAAATGATGCAATTGGTTGATGCTTTTTCTCCGAGTTACGCCAAGGCGCGGGTTAAGTTTTTAGAGGGTGCGGCCACTGCTGGTTTGCAAATTGAATCGCATAACCACCCTTTGCTAGGTGTTGAGGGAGAAACCTTGGCGATGGATGTTGCTGTGGCTTTGCCCGCTTCAGGCGTCGCCTCTAACAAGTTGTTGATTTTGAGTAGCGCCTGTCACGGTGTTGAAGGCTATTGCGGCTCAGGTGTTCAAGTGTTTGCCTTGCACGACGCTGAATGGTTGTCCAAAGCGCGCGACAATGGTGTCACCGTGATGTACATTCATGCGCTGAACCCGTATGGCTTTTCATTCAAGCGGCGCACCACCCATGAAAACGTGGATCTGAATCGGAATTTTCAAGACTTTAGCAAACCCTTGCCTGTGAATATGGGGTATCGTGACATTGACGCTTTGCTGATGCCAGCAACTTGGCCGCCAAACGCAGAAAACCTGGACAAGTTGCAAAACTACATCAACACAAAAGGCATGCCAGCCTTCTTGGCGGCTGTGTCTGGCGGACAGTATGAGTTCCCTCAAGGATTATTTTATGGTGGTATTGCACCGACTTGGAGTAACCAAACACTTCGTAAAGTGCTACGTCAGCATGCCAAAGGCGTCAAACGCGTCGGCTGGATTGATTTGCACACGGGTTTGGGCCCGAATGGTTTAGGCGAGCGCATTTTTGCATGTGACAATGATGCTGTTGCCTTAGAGCGGGCTCGCACATGGTGGGGTGGTGAGAAGCATGCTGATGGGACATACGCAACCCCGATCACCTCATTTTTTGATGGGTCATCCAGTTCTTCCGTACTCACGGGGTTGATGTGGAGCTCCGCTTACGATGAGTTCCCAGAAGCGCAGTACACCGGCATTGCCATGGAATATGGCACCAAACCGTCGATGGAAGTCAATTTGGCGATGCGGGCTGAAAACTGGCTGCAATTTCACCCAGAGGCTACGCCAGAGATGGCTAAACAAATCAAGCAAGACATGTTGGATGCTTTTTACACTGACACCGATGCTTGGAAAGGTCAAATCATCAGCCAAGCACGACAGGCGCTGTTTCAAGCGGTGGAAGGTTTGAATTTGTAAATTTTTTGCTGATGGTGTCGTGGGTTTGACATTTCATAAGTTAGAGTTAGCTGTATGAGTACAAATTTAAATACGGCAAATTCCACAACAAATATTACGACGAACCAGCAACCACTCGACGTGGTCATCATGGCTGCCGGTAAGGGTACGCGGATGAAAAGCAGCCTGCCCAAGGTCTTGCACCGTTTGGGTGGCAAAGCCTTGCTGCATCACGTCTTGGATACGGCCTCGCAGTTACATGCGCGCAGCGCTGTTGTGATTGTAGGTCATGGTGCTCAAGAAGTCGAAAAAGCTATTAAAATTATAGCTAAAAATTCAATAAATA
>CBDUEA010000181.1:0-4577 GCA_965365965.1 uncultured Polaromonas sp.
CTATGTCACCACGATTGTGCTGGACATTGTTTTCGGCTTTTTGGCCAGCATGGTCGTGGCCTGGTTCTCACGCCACCGCGAGTTCCGCGCAGATGCGGGTGCCGCCAAGTTGATGGGGCGCAGCCAACCGATGATTCATGCCTTGCAACGCTTGGGCGGCATGACACCGGGTGAACTGCCAAAAAGCATGGCGGCGATGGGGATTGGCGGCAGCATGGGTGCCTTGTTCAGCACCCACCCACCGATGGAAGAGCGCATCGCGGCGCTACAAAATCCTCAAGCTTGAAAATCTATGGTTGGCCGAGCAAGCTTTTCGCTACAGCCTCGGCCACTTTGATGCCATCTACGCCGGCTGACAATATGCCGCCGGCGTAGCTGGCACCCTCCCCAGCTGGAAACAAGCCCCGCACATTCAGACTCTGAAAATCTTCGCCTCGGGTCATTTTGATCGGCGATGAAGTGCGCGTTTCGACACCCGTCAACACGGCATCAGGCAAGTCAAAACCTTTGATCTTCTTGCCAAACGCAGGTATCGCTTCCCGAATCGCTTCAATGGCATAACTGGGCAAGGCTTGGGCTAAGTCGCCCAGTTTGACACCCGGTTTGTAAGATGGCTCAACGCTACCCAAAGCTGTTGATGCAATGCCTTTGACAAAATCACCCACCAATTGTCCGGGTGCCTCGTAAGTTTCACCCCCCAATACATAAGCCTGTGACTCCAACGTTCGTTGTAATTCCATCCCTGCCAATGGATGCTTTGAGGGGAAATCATCGGGTGTGATGCCCACCACAATGCCCGCATTGGCGTTGCGCTCATTACGCGAATACTGACTCATGCCATTGGTGACCACCCGCCCGACCTCGCTGGTTGCTGCCACCACCGTACCGCCTGGGCACATGCAAAAACTGTACACCGCACGGCCGTTTTTAGCGTGATGCACCAGCTTGTAATCTGCAGCACCCAAAAGCGGATGCCCCGCATGACGCCCCCAGCGCGCTTGGTCGATCAGGCTTTGTGGGTGCTCGATGCGAAAACCAATCGAAAAAGGCTTGGCCTCCATGTAAACACCGCGCTCAAACAACATCATGAAGGTGTCGCGCGCACTGTGTCCCAAGGCCAGCACGGCTTGTTGGGTCGGTAGTTCATAACTTTGTTGTGTCGCCAAGTTCAGCACCGTCAAGGATTGCAGTTGGCTATCCACAATCTTCACATCCGTAACACGCTGTTCAAAGCGAATTTCACCACCCAAAGCGATGATTTGCGCGCGCAGGTTTTCCACCACTTTGACCAGCTTAAAGGTGCCAATATGCGGGTGCGCATCCACCAAAATCTCTGCTGGCGCGCCGGCTTTGACAAACTCCTGCATCACCTTACGACCCAAAAACCGGGGGTCTTTGATTTGGCTGTACAGCTTGCCGTCTGAAAACGTGCCTGCGCCGCCTTCGCCAAACTGCACATTGCTTTCAGGATGCAGCTGGTTTTTGCGCCACAAACCCCAAGTGTCTTTGGTGCGCTCACGCACTTGCTTACCGCGCTCTAAAACAATCGGTTTGAAACCCATTTGTGCTAACACCAAGGCCGTAAAAATACCGCATGGACCAAAACCGACGACGACGGGTCGAGCGGTGAAACCAGCTGGTGCTTTTGCTACGGGGTGATAAGCCATGTCTGGCGTTGGGCGAATGTGCGGGTTGTTGGCATGCCGCTGCAGCACTGACGCTTCAAGCTCAGGACTCATCAAAGCAACGTCAACGATATAAACCTGCAGCAACTCCGCCTTACGGGCATCAAAACTGAGTTTGAAGATGTTGACGGCTTGCAGTTCTTCTGCGGCAATGCCCAAAGCTTGAACCACTGCAGTTGCAAGTGCGGTGTCTGGGTGGGCGAGAGCTAATTTAATTTCTGTGAGGCGAATCATTTTTATCAGTCTGTGGCTTGTGGTTATCAAGCAAGACGTGGATGTTAACGCAAATATGACCGTGAAAATCTACCTCTTAAACGGGCAAAAAGCCTTCAATCGACAAATATCGCTCGCCGGTGTCGTAGTTAAAGCCCAGCACCGTCGCGCCAGCTGGCAAGTCGGGTAACTTCTGCGCGATAGCGGCCAAAGTCGCACCAGATGAAATTCCAACCAACATCCCTTCTTCAGCCGCGCAACGGCGGGCCATTTCGCGGGCTGGCTCGGCATCGACCAGAATCACGCCATCTAAAAGCGCGGTGTCCAAGTTTTTAGGGATAAAACCAGCGCCGATGCCTTGAATCGGGTGCGGTGAAGGCGCACCCCCTGAAATCACGGGTGAGGCCGTCGGCTCCACAGCGTACACCTTCAAATTCGGCCACTTGGCTTTGAGCACCTGTGCACAGCCGGTCAGGTGCCCGCCGGTGCCGACGCCGGTGATGAGCGCATCAATTCCGTTCGGAAAATCAGCCAAAATCTCTTGCGCCGTGGTGCGAACGTGGGCGTCGATGTTGGCTGGGTTTTCAAATTGCTGCGGAATCCAAGCGTTTGGCGCAGCAGCGGCCAGCTCTTGCGCGCGAGCAATCGCGCCTTTCATGCCTTTTTCACGCGGCGTCAGGTCAAACGTCGCGCCATAGGCCAACATCAAGCGACGGCGCTCGACGGACATGCTGTCTGGCATGACCAAGATCAATTTATAACCCTTAACTGCGGCTACCATGGCCAAACCGACACCGGTATTGCCTGAAGTCGGCTCAATGATGGTCGCACCTGGTTTCAGCTCGCCACTCTTTTCAGCCGCTTCAACCATAGCCAAAGCAATACGGTCTTTAATCGAGCCTCCCGGGTTGCTACGCTCTGACTTGATCCAGACGTTGTGACCCGCGCCAAACAGGCGGTTGATGCGCACATGGGGCGTATTGCCAATGGTTTGCAGGATGGATTCAGCTTTCATTCTTCACTCCTTTAATATGTTCTACATGCGCCAGCAGCGATCGTTTAGCAACAGGCCACAAGCGCGGTGGTGCATCATCGTACGCGCTGGCCACCCAGTCGTCCATACTGCCGTCAGGGTGGGCTTGCATGACAGCGGCTATTTTGGCTTCACGCTTCAAACGGTGCGCTTTTAAGTGTGCAATCACCTGCGGTGCTTGCTTTAGCACATAGCCGTGGGCGGGCAAAATATGTGCAATTTCATGTTCTTCACACAACGCACTGAGCAAGTCCAACGAATCTAAATAATCACCCATGTGGCCATCAGGCGGGTCAATCACCGTGGTGCTGCCGTTCAAAATATGGTCGCCACTGAAAAGCAAGCCATCTTCTTGCAAAATCAGGCACACATGGTTGGCCGCATGACCGGGCGTGTAAACCACCATCCAGGTATGCTGAAGGACTATATTTAACCCTGAATCTAGATCTAGTCGGCGTGAAACAAGCTTTATTTGCTCATTATTTTGTAGCGTTATATCAGGTGTGAAATATGCGTTGCTGCGCGAATGTTGACCACTGGGCAGCCCAAAAATAGACGGTTGTGACGTTTTTTGTGCATAACACAGCGCCTGCAGCGGCTTTGCACCCGGTGAATGGTCTGAATGTGAGTGTGTACACACTATCGCGTTGATATCGCCAGCAGTCGCATCAAACAAGCGTTGAATATGAATCGGGTCATTTGGGCCTGGGTCAATCACCACAAAGCCCGTGTCTGCCGTGCCGACGATATAACTGTTCGTCCCTGGCCCCGTCATCATGCCGGGGTTGGGTGCTGTGAGCCGCATGACGTTTTGTAACAAACGAACCGGCACCTCGTGCTGCCAAGGCGGGGTTGCCAGCAAAGGATGGTCGTCTAGGGTTTGGTTTTCTCTTGGCATCCTGCATTATTCACCAAGTTACAATCCATTTCATGAAAGCAGTCATACTAGCCGGTGGATTAGGCACACGCATCAGCGAAGAGTCCACAGTTCGTCCAAAACCGATGATTGAGATTGGTGGAAAGCCCATTTTGTGGCACATCATGAAGATTTACTCGGCGCACGGCATCAATGACTTTGTGATCTGCTGCGGTTACAAAGGTTACGTCATCAAAGAGTATTTTGCCAACTACTTTTTGCATACGTCGGACGTGACCTTTGACATGGTGGAAAACAAAATGGAAGTCCACCAGCGCTCTGCAGAGCCCTGGAAAGTAACCTTGGTAGACACTGGCGACAACACTATGACCGGTGGCCGCCTGCGCCGTGTGGCGGAGTATTTGAAGGACGAAGAGGCTTTTTGCTTCACTTATGGCGACGGCGTGGCGGATATCGACATCACCGCGCAACTGGCTTTTCACAAAACCCACGGCAAACAGGCCACCATCACCTCCATCACACCGCCTGGCCGTTATGGCGCATTGACGACTGAAGGTAACCAAGTGCTCGGCTTTGCTGAAAAACCACCCGGTGACGGCGGCGCGTTCAACGGCGGCTTTTTTGTGCTGTCCCCCAAGGTGATAGACCAAATTGCTGGCGATGCCACGACTTGGGAAACCGAACCCTTGCAAAACCTGGCCCATAGCGGAGAATTGGTCGCCTACCGCCACCCCGGTTTTTGGCAACCCATGGACACCCTGCGCGAGAA
>CBDUEA010000182.1:0-4562 GCA_965365965.1 uncultured Polaromonas sp.
GCGGTGGCTGCACGGCATCCCGCAAGCTATCAAAGATCTAGCACCCACGGCAGGCGTCGTGTCGACCATGGGCAGCCCGCTGCTCAAAAAATTCATCGCCAAAGAAGATGGCTTGATCGTGCAGCGCATGAAGGCAGCGGGTTGTATTGTTATTGGCAAAACCAATGTGCCGGAGTTTGGTTTGGGTTCGCACACCTACAACGATGTTTTTGGTGCGACTAACAATGCGTTTGACCCAACCAAATCTGCCGGCGGCAGCTCAGGTGGCGCGGCCGTTGCCTTGGCTACCCGCATGTTGTCAGTGGCCGATGGCAGCGACTTCATGGGCAGTTTGCGCAACCCTGCGGCGTGGAGCAACATTTTTGGCATGCGCCCGAGCCAAGGCCGGGTGCCCATGTGGCCTGTGAATGATGTGTGGGTCAACCAGCTCGGTACCGAGGGGCCCATGGGTCGTAGCGTTCAAGACGTGGCCAACTTGTTAGCCATCCAAGCCGGTTGGGATGCATGCTCTCCCCTGTCGATTGCTGAAGATGGTGCACAGTTCAAAGGCAATCTCACCAGCAACCCCAAAGGTTTAAAAATCGGCTGGTTGGGCGATTTGAACGGCTATTTGGCGATGGAAGCTGGCATTTTAGAGGTTTGCGGTGACGGTTTGAAGCGCTTGGAAGGCATAGGTTGCCAAGTCTATGCAGTCACGCTAGGCATGCCACCAGAACGCGTTTGGGACTGCTGGCTGGTGTGGCGACGGGCCTTGGTCGCATCTCGTTTATCTCCATTTTTAACGCAACCCAAAAACCGCGCGCTGATGAAACCCGAGGCCGTGTGGGAGGTCGACCAGGCCGCGTCGCTGACAGGTGCAGATTTTTTAAGCGCTAGCAGCACGCGTACTTTGATTTACCAGCAGTTGCTGCAACTCTTTGAAAAGGTTGACTTTTTAGCCTTGCCGACCGCCCAAGTTTGGCCTTTTGACCTGAGCCAACGTTGGCCTAACGAGATAGCTGGTCGCACTATGGACACTTACCACCGCTGGATGGAAGCGGTAATTTTGCCCACCCTCGCCGGCCTGCCCTGCATCAGCGTGCCCGTCGGCTTCAACGCTGCCGGTCTGCCCATGGGCATGCAACTCATTGGCAAGCCACGGGGTGACTGGGCGTTGCTGCAACTGGCGCATGCGTATGAGCAAGCCGCGCAAGAGGTGTTAAAAGTCACTCCGAGACTTTAAATGGCTTAAAATATAAGCTATTTTGGCTATAGCCGGCTTAATTATTCAATAGTTAGCTATTTATTTTATAGCTATATTGAAAATCATCTGAACCCCACTTATATCTCACTTCCCATGCAAGAAACAACCGATTCGACTGGACCCGTCATCATTCAAGAAGCACGCCTGTGGAGCGATGACGGCTGGACGGCGCAGGTGCTGAAAAACGAAGACGACGATGGTTGGGCAGTAGCCATGACAAAAGACGGCGCGCAAGAACCTGCCTTGGTCGGCCCGTGGACGATGGGACGCGACAAAAAGAACCCGAAGCCGCTGGATGCCAGTGCTTTTTACACACTCGTCAAAACCGCCTCCGAGTTTGTGCGCCGCCAAGAGCAGCAGTTGCACGCTTCGCTGCACCAAAGCATCACCGTGACGGCGAAAGTGGCTGGGCAACAGCGTCGCGTGACCGTGCAGCTGGACATTGAACCGGATGACGAGAACCCAACCGCGTTGTTAAGCGCGTTGGATGAAAACGGCGACCCGTTGGCACAAGTGCGGGTTGCGCCATCTTACAAACTCAACCGCGCGACCGCTGTGGCATGGGCAGAAGCTGGTTTTGCGCGGCCTACGAGCCGTGATTAGCAAGACCTCACGTTACGATCATTAGGTTGTGTGCTTCAACGCCCACATCAGCACACTGAGGGTGAAAAACGAGGCCATGGTCGTGACCAAAAGCGCGGCAGCGGTGAAATCCTCTTTGCCATAGGCTTGCGCCAGCGTTGGGTAAATGCCCATCATCGGCATAGCGGCCAATAAAATCGCGGCCATGCGCAAATTGGGTTCAATGGCGGGCAGACCCAGCAGCGTGAAGCCGGTGATGCACAACATCACCATCAGCGGGTGAACGATCAGTTTACCCAGTGCGATGGGCAAGACCTGCTTGCCCAAGCCATGAACCGGCAAGCCAACCAAGGCGCCACCAATCACAAACAGCGACAAGGCCCCACTGGCTGCGGCAAACATATTGATGGTTTGGGACAGAGGTGCAGGCAGCTTCCACTCAAAAATTGCCACTACTAAACCTGCTAGCAAGCCCAGAATCAAGGGGTTGGTTGCCAAGCGTTTGAAGGATTCCAGCACCACACGGCGCGGGCTAGAACCACCGCGTCCGCGCTCGGCCAAAAATAGCAAAATCGGGATCACGAACAGATTTTCAATCAGCATGTTCAGCGCCAAAGCCACGCCAGCGATGGACGGCAAGATCAACAAAAGTATCGGGTAGCCCACAAAACCGCTGTTGGAGCACGTCATGCCCATGGCATAAAAAGCACTGGTCGTTTGCGCCAAACCAGCAACCCGACGCGCCCACAAGTAGCCCAAACCCATGATCATCCAAGAACCCAGCATGTACGCGGCGATGTAGCTGGTGTTGATGATTTCGCTGATCGGATGCAAAGCCAAGGCCCTGAAAACCAGTGCGGGCAAGGCTAAATTGATGACGAATTTACCAAACACCCGCATGTCTGCCTTAGCAAACAGACCCAGTTTGGTGAGGCCGAAGCCCAAAAAAATGATGAGGTAAATCGGCGTGGTGATGGCCAAAATAGCCAGAATGTCTTGCATGTGCTTGCGTTTACCAATCCATGGTGGATATTTTTGAAAAGTGACTTTAGTCACTTGTTTGAAACAACGTTCTTCTTAAGATGTATTGTTGCGGCAAATTTAGGAGTTTGTTATATGTTCGACATCAATGGATTTAGCTTCAAACTTCTTTCTCGTCATCCAAAGTTTATGAATGCTTATGACAAGGCATCACACAGTTACCGCGCTGATTACGCTCACCCTAAGCAGTGGAAACTGGAACTCAAGTTTGATATTTTTGTTCGATTGAAGAATAAAAAACATGAACTCGACGTGTTGAGCCACCCTCGCGGTCAAGGCTCAGATAGAGGCGGTACACATACCAGACCCCCTCGTGAGCTAGATGATGAGACAAGATGGGAAACGTTGATAAATGAAATTGCTCAATTAGAAACGCTGATAGCTGAAAATGATTTTTGGTTTCAAATCGATAAATTGGGAATCACCAGCATCCATGCTGATGGCAGTCAAACTGATCACGTTGTTTCAACGCAAACAGCTCAAAGCAACAACGGACATGTTGTCGTTAACCTCTTGCAAGAGGGTCGCTTCAAGGTTACGTCACTTACTAGACATAAATCTATTCCGTCTGGTGCAGCAAAGCAAAAAGAGCTGCAATTCACCTTAAAAGACCTGCTGATTTGCACCATCGGCGACTCATATGCGTGCGGAGAGGGCAATCCTGACCAATCCGCCAATCCAACAGATGTCATGCGCGAGTATGCGGATATGGGCCCATTCAGAACTTTGCTGGCTATTCGTGATGACAACGAGGCTTACACACCAGAACTAGAACTGGCGCAGTGGCAAGAACCGCTAGCGCATCGCTCTTACAACTCAGGCTATACATCGGCCTCTGAATTTGCATCGGGTGACTATAGCAACATGAAAATTGTGACAACGCACATGTCATTTGCACGTTCAGGGGCGTGTATAAAACAAGGTTTGTTGAGCCCAAATACGCATCCACGTATCTATCGCAGAAACAGGCGTCTAAGTGATAGCTTTTTTGGCATCAATGATGATGTGATCGAAACGGACGAATTTGCATATCTCGATGAATGCCTCAATTTGGGTCAAGTCGATGAAATGATCAAAACCATCAACAACCGACAAATTGATTTTTTATTGGTATCGATTGGTGGCAATGATTGCGGCTGGATTCAAGGCTTTGTAGACATCATCACCTTCAACAACGGTATCACCGCAAAAATGGTTCGAGACCGGGTCAATCTTTTCATTGATACCCAGTTAGCAACGCAGTTTATTTTTCTAAACGACAGCTTAAGCAAGATGCCCAAACCACCACGCAACGTCTTACTCACGCTGTATCCCAAGGGTTTTTTTGGAGCAGGCACCCCAGACCATCCAAGCACCAACAGAAATTGCGGCATTTTTGATGCAAGCTTCGATCTGCCCACCACAGGTGATCTTCTCTTTGGCTCGGACTCAGCTTTTGGCATTGATAACGAGGAAGCCGACATCATCAAGCAACTTGCCATCAATCTAAACAACAAATTGCGTGAATGCGTTGGGCAGTTAAACCAATTAAACCGAATACTCAAACCTGATATGGTTTGGCACATCATTGATGAAATAGACAATGATTTTGAGGTTAGCGGCTACTGCGCCGTATCAACAAAATTCATCAGTGCCGAAACATCATTTTTAACGCAAGGTGACTGGGGAGGCATCATGCATCCCAACCAACAAGGTC
>CBDUEA010000183.1:0-4550 GCA_965365965.1 uncultured Polaromonas sp.
AATCCTATAAAAGAACATTCCCGTGTATTGGTTTAATGTTTGCACGATATTGCTGGTTCGCCCCGCACGGGAAACAAGGCGGCACATCGTCGCAGACAGACTAAAATTATATGAAAATCGCTATAGTCGTCATATTCATTGAATAGTTTGCTATGTTTTATAGCAAACTATTCTCTTACAACTTACTTCGCGCGAGAAGCCATGATGGCTTCAGACACGTTGCGTGGAGCTTCTGAGTAATGCTTGAATTCCATCGTATAAGAAGCGCGACCTTGAGACATTGAACGCAATGTTGTTGAGTAGCCAAACATTTCCGACAATGGCACTTCAGCTTTAATCGCTTTACCACCACCCAGCATATCTTCCATACCTTGAACCATACCGCGACGTGAAGATAAATCGCCCATCACGTTACCGGCATAGTCTTCAGGCGTCTCAACTTCAACAGCCATCATAGGCTCCAAAATCACGGGGCTTGCTTTACGGCAACCTTCTTTGAAACCAAAGATCGCTGCCATTTTAAAGGCCAACTCGTTCGAGTCAACATCATGGTAAGAACCGAAATGCAGCGTGACTTTCACGTCCACAACTGGGTAACCCGCCAAAACGCCTTGGGTCACAGCTTCATTGATACCTTTTTCAACCGCAGGGATGTATTCACGAGGAACCGTACCGCCTTTGATCGCATCAACAAACTCAATGCCTTTACCCGCTTCGTTCGGCTCAATTTTGAGCACAACGTGGCCGTATTGACCTTTACCACCGGATTGACGAACGAACTTGCCTTCGGCATCTTCAATCGTCTTACGAATCGTTTCGCGGTAAGCCACTTGCGGCTTGCCGACGTTGGCTTCTACGCCAAACTCACGCTTCATACGGTCAACAATGATCTCTAAATGGAGCTCACCCATACCGGCAATCAGTGTTTGACCAGACTCTTCGTCAGTTTTCACGCGGAAAGAGGGATCTTCTTGCGCCAAACGCTGCAAAGCAATACCCATTTTTTCTTGATCAGCCTTGGTTTTTGGCTCTACTGCTTGGGTAATCACCGGCTCTGGGAACACCATTCGCTCAAGAATAATCGGGAAGTTCAGATCAGACAGTGTCTCACCTGTTGTCACGTCCTTCAAACCAACGCAAGCAGCAATATCGCCAGCACGGATTTCTTCCACTTCCTGACGCTCATTGGCATGCATCTGCACAATACGGCCGATGCGCTCTTTTCTACCCTTGACGGCGTTGTAAACGGTATCACCCTTGGTGAGAACGCCAGAGTAAACGCGTACAAACGTCAGCTGTCCAACAAACGGGTCGGTCATCAGCTTAAACGCCAGCGCAGAGAATTTCTCGTCATCACTTGGCTTGCGTGTGATTGGCTCTTCATCTTCATCGGTACCAGCCACGTCTGGAATATCGGTTGGTGCTGGCAAGAAATCAAGCACTGCATCCAACATCCGCTGCACGCCCTTATTTTTAAAGGCTGTGCCGCACAACATGGGCTGAATTTCGCTGGCAATAGTACGCTGACGCAAAGCCGCAAGAATCTCCGCCTCGGTAAGGTCACCCTCTTCGAGGTATTTATTCATCAATTCTTCAGTCGCTTCAGCTGCAGCTTCTACCATCTTTTCACGCCACTCTTTGGCAAGCTCTAGCAATTCAGCTGGAATTTCGCGGTACTCAAACTTCATGCCTTGCGAAGCTTCATCCCAATAGATGGCCTTCATCTTAATCAGGTCAACCACGCCTTCAAATTTGTCTTCAGCGCCGATCGGTATCACGATAGGTACAGGGCTAGCCTTCAGACGCAACTTCATTCCCTCAACAACTTTGAAGAAATTTGCCCCCGTACGGTCCATCTTGTTCACAAATGCCAAACGAGGCACTTTGTGCTTGTTGGCTTGGCGCCAGACGGTCTCAGACTGTGGCTGCACGCCACCCACAGCACAATACACCATGACCGCACCGTCCAATACGCGCATTGAACGCTCAACTTCAATCGTGAAGTCGACGTGACCCGGTGTATCAATGATGTTGATGCGGTGATCTGGGCGGGACAAGTCCATCCCTTTCCAGAAGCAGGTGACAGCCGATGATGTGATCGTGATGCCACGCTCTTGCTCTTGCTCCATCCAGTCTGTGGTGGCAGCACCGTCATGCACTTCACCCAACTTGTGAGTCACGCCGGTATAAAAAAGAATACGCTCAGACGTTGTGGTTTTGCCAGCGTCGATGTGGGCAGAGATACCGATATTGCGGTAGCGCTCAATGGGGGTCTTGCGAGCCATAATAAATCCTAGAGAGGGTAATTTTTTGGGGGTTCGGGCGCACTATGGGTGAAAAGGAGCCCGAAAATTTATTAGCCGCCTCAATCAACACAAGGCTGCGAGCATTTTTTGCCAGCAGCCTTGATTTTGCAAGAGACGAGTCCGCTGGTTTAGAAGCGGAAGTGCGAGAAGGCCTTGTTAGCCTCTGCCATGCGGTGAACTTCGTCACGCTTTTTCATCGCACCGCCACGACCTTCAGTCGCTTCAATCAACTCATTGGCCAAGCGCAAAGACATGGATTTTTCACCACGCTTTTTAGCGGCTTCTTTGAGCCAACGCATGGACAAAGCCAAACGACGCACAGGGCGGACTTCAACGGGCACTTGGTAGTTTGCACCACCCACACGGCGAGACTTGACCTCAACCATGGGCTTGATGTTGTTGATGGCGATTGCAAACGCCTCAACGGGGTCTTTACCGCCGGATTTCTTCTCAATAAAATCCAGAGCACCGTAAACGATGCGCTCTGCGACTGCTTTTTTCCCGCCTTGCATGATCACGTTCATGAATTTAGCGAGTTCGATGTTGCCGTACTTAGGATCCGGCAGAATTTCACGTTTAGGGACTTCGCGACGACGTGGCATGGTTTCACCTCTTAATATCTTGCTTCAGTGGATGCTTTTAAGTCGCACCTACAGGTCATTCGACCTTCACTTACTCGATTCGCACCCGATATTGGATGTTGGAATCACTACGCTGCTTATTTGCGCCACGCAAATAACAACACCGGAATACACAAACTTAATAACTAAATTTATTTAGCTTTAGGCTTAGGACAATTTACTTGGCTTTTGGTTTTTTCGCGCCGTACTTGGAACGCGATTGCTTGCGATCTTTCACGCCTTGCAAATCGAGCGAACCACGCACAATGTGGTAACGCACACCTGGCAAATCCTTGACACGACCGCCACGAACCAGCACAACGCTGTGCTCTTGCAAGTTGTGACCTTCACCGCCTATGTAAGAAATAACCTCGAAACCATTGGTCAAGCGCACTTTGGCAACTTTACGCAAAGCGGAGTTTGGCTTCTTTGGTGTGGTGGTGTACACGCGGGTACACACGCCACGGCGTTGTGGCGAGTTCTGCATCGCAGGACTCTTGGACTTGATGGTTTCCACCTCGCGTCCCTGGCGAATTAACTGATTAATGGTTGGCACTGCAACATCCTAAAAATAAAAACGTCCCCGTCCCTAAACGGTAAAAAATCGGAAAAAGTAACGTTTGAACAAAAACTACCGCCTCACAAGAATTTTCGTGAATCTACGAAGACGGCTCTACCCTCGGAATATTCCGAAAAGCCTTCTAGTATAGCAGAATTCCTGTAAATTTCAGCTTACTTTGCGCATTGTAAGCCGAGCTAGCAGGTGCGTATCCTCAAAACAACAAAGCTTTGTCACTGTCTAAAGTCTCTGCATCCACATCTCCAACATAGGCCGCCATGTTGATCGCAAAATGACTTTGTGAAAATGTAACCACCTTAAAACCCGCCGCAAAAAAATACTGGCTGAGTGTTTTCACGGTAAAACCTGTTTTGTGCGCCATATACGATTGCCCAGAACTTAACGCAGAACGAAGTCCATAGAGCATATCCAGTGGCGTAATATCTCCTGCTGGAGATGTATAGGCCGTATCTTCCAATTTATCATCGACTATTAATTTCGCCACAGCTTGCAGGTCAGGAACACCCACAACACAAATTCCATTAGGTTTTAAGACGCGTTTAAATTCTTGCAAAACCATTGTCACTTCATGCGGGTACACATGTTCGAGATTGTGCGACGAGTAAACGGCATCCACACTAGCCGAACTCACGCGATGCATATCTGTAATCGTTCCTAAAATATCCGGCTTGACTGCTGGATCAATGTCATATCGAACCTCCGTCCAATCACCTTGCTGAAAGTATGCTGGCGCATGCTTCAAGGTTAGTATGGAGCAACCAACGTGCAACGCTTTTTTCTTCATCATCGACTCACTTCTGGTTGTATTGAAATTGAACACAGTGCACCACCTGAATCTGCGGTGTGTTTCATTGCAACGAGAGCTTGTTCAAAATACTTAACAAATTTTGCCGTATCAAAAAGAGGCAACCGATCGCGATTCAGTCTCAACGATTCACGCAAATTTTTTAATTTTGTAGGATGTGTCGCCATATTGACTGCAATTTCTTCAAATTGCTCAAGATTGGAAGCGATTAAATCATCTAATTCAGCTGCGTGTGCGAT
>CBDUEA010000184.1:0-4500 GCA_965365965.1 uncultured Polaromonas sp.
GTGCATTGACCAATTTCAGCAGGCAGTTGTGCGACCCGGTTATCAGTCAAAATCAACCAGCGCAGCTTAGGTGGCAAGGCTGCTGCCGGTACCTGCTGGATACGATTGGCTTTGAAACCTACCATGCTTAAATTTTTGCATTGCCCCAGCACCGCTGGCAACTCGGTGAACACATTGTTCGAGCAAAAAATAATACGCAACTTGTGCAACTTAGGCAAATCATCGGGCAAGCTGTGCAAAGCATTGCCAGAGAGATTTAGAATCTCTAGCGTATCCGCCAGCTTGAAAATCTCGGTTGGGAATTCAGTCAATCCGCACGACAAGTCCAAGCGCTGGCAGCCTGCAAGTTGACCTGCACGTAGCTTCTCAAGCGTCGTCAACTCGGGCTGCATCGGCTCAGCGTGCATGTCATCGCGCATGTTTGGCCCACTTAGCCGCCAGCGCTTGCGAAATTCTGAGACTGCGACGTCCGGGCACTAAATTAAAAGTTTGTCCTGCAGCGATACTGCCCACTTGGTCAACCGCCAAGTAAAAACCGCAACAACCTTGTTGCGCCATGATTTTGGCAGCTTGGTTGAAACCCATCACCGCATTGAACTTGAAACAAGGTTCGCGCGGAGCCGTCACGCGCAAGATGCAATCGGGGAAATGCAACTCGTCGCCGACCCATACCTCATGCTCTAAAAAACCGCTGATGCTCAAGTTTTCACCCATAAAACCAGCTGGCAAGTCTTCGTCAAACATGCTCACGTTCTGCGCTTGGCGTTGTTGCTGCCAAAAACTGTAATGCTCAACGGGGTAAGCGTAAACCGCTTTGTCGATACCGCCATGCACACTCAAATCTGCTTGTTCATCGCCCACCAAACCCAGGCGATTCAGGGCTACGGAACGCTCACCAACCGTTTGCTTGCCGATGGCAGAAAGAATTTTCCGTCCACCCGTTAGCAACGGTCGCGACTGCCCCACGTTCACAGACTTCAATGCATACAACATCTTGGTCAAAGCTTTACCGAGTAGTCCATCAAGCGCGCATCAAGGCTTCAATCTCATCCGCCTTGACCGGCACGCCACGGCTGATCAACTCGCAACCGCCTGCGGTGACGATGGCGTCGTCTTCAATACGGATGCCAATGTTGTGAAACTGCTCGGGGACACCCGCTGCTGGTCGCACGTAGATGCCAGGCTCAATCGTTAACACCATGCCTGCACGCAGTACACGGCTCGGACGGTCCACAATGGTTTCTCCACTCAACGGGTCTTTGCGCTGACTGGTTTGGCCAGCCTCTGACGGCTCGACATAGCTGCCACAATCATGCACATCCATGCCCAGCCAGTGACCGGTGCGGTGCATGTAAAACGGAAAGTAAGCGCGCTTTTCAATCACGTCATCTAAGCTGCCGACTTTGTTTTTATCCAACAAGCCCACATCCAACATGCATTGCGCCAATACTTTGACCGCTGCCTCGTGCGGATCGGTAAAGCGAGCGCCCGGCCGTGTTGCCGCTGCAGCAGCCTCTTGACTGGCCAACACAATGTCGTATAAGGTGCGCTGCGGGCCGGTAAACTTGCCATTGGCAGGGAAGGTGCGGGTGATGTCGCTGGCATAGCCATCCAGCTCGCAACCGGCGTCTATCAATACCAGGTCGCCAGAGCGCACCGGTGCAGCATCGGCACGGTAATGCAGCACGCAAGCATTGGCGCCGGCGGCAACGATGGCGCTGTAGGCTGAATATTGCGAACCTTGGCGACGGAATTCGTGCAGCAGCTCGGCATCTAAATGGTACTCACGCACGTCGTGACCTTCACGCAACATTTTTGCCGAACATTGCATCGCGCGGATATGTCCTGCAGCACTGATTTGCGCAGCACGGCGCATGGTGGCTTGCTCGGAGCTATCTTTGACCAGGCGCATTTCGTCTAAGACATGGCAAGCATCGCTCTGCGTTTGTGGACACAGCGCGCCAAAGCGCACGCGAGCACGGACTTTGCTCAACCAACCGTCAACCCGCGTCTCCAAGCCTGGGTAGGTGGCGAACGGAAAATACACCACGGTTTTGTTTTCTAACAATTTAGGCAGCAAAGCATCCAATTCATCACTGGAATAAGCAACATCCATCCCTAGGGTTTGCGGTGCGGCCGTGGGGCCGAGACGAAAACCATCCCAAATCTCACGCTCCATGTCTTTGGGGGCGCAAAACAGGGTCGATTGCAGTTGCCCCGCTTTGTCAGTCGTGATGACCAAGGTGGCGTTTGGCTCATTAAAACCCGTTAAATAATGAAAATAGCTGTCAAAACGGAACAGAAAGTCGCTGTCACGGTTGCGCTGGCGCTCCGGCGCGGTGGGGATGATGGCGATGCCGTCAGCCCCCAAAGAAGCCGCAAAACGCGCACGGCGCTGTGCGTAGATAGCCATTTTTGGGTCTTGGATCATTGTTGTCATCTCAAAGGCATTCTCAGGTTTGATTAATCTGCGCCAAGCGCTCAGGTGTCCCGACGTCTGTCCAGCGGTCAGTGTACAACTCGGCGCTCACTTGTTGCTGGGCAATGGCTAAGCGTAGCAAGGGTGCCAGGGCGGATTTGACCCCTTTCGGATTACCAACTGGAATATCGCAAAAAGGTATTGTAAACAAGGACTTACGATACAGTGCGATGGTACTGAAGGTGTAGCTCGGAGCATCTTCTGGTGCTTGATTCAAGGCCAAACCGTCTGCACCGATGCCAAAATCACCCTTCAGATTGTGCTCAGGGTTAGGCACCAGCCAAATATGGGCTAATTTGCCACTGGCTTTGAACCGCGCCAGCGCATCTTGCGAAAATACGAAATCAGGCGCAAACACATCACCCGCCAACACCCAAAACACGTCATCTGTGGCTACTGGACAGAGCAATGGCAAAGCTCGAACAATGCCGCCGGCGGTTTCTAAAGCGCCGCCAAAATCACGACCTTCGTGGGAGTAGTTAATATTTAGCTCTATTTCTCTGCTATTTCGCTCATTATTTAATAGCAAACTATGCTTATTAGTTGACAGCTGCAGCTTAAAAATAGTTCCAAAATGATCAGAAACCTGTTCACCGAGCCACGCCGTATTGACCACCAATTTGGTAAAACCTCCGCGCGCCAAGGCTTCCATTGCCCATTGCATCAGGGGTTTACCACGCACTGTGAGCAAAGGTTTGGGGGTGTGATCGGTCAAGGGTCGCATACGCTCGCCACGACCCGCAGCCAAAATCAGAGCTGGTGTAGAGGCCGGTGTTGAAATGAGCGGGTTATTCATGGTGCTTCGTTTGGATGAGGTTTGATGGCGCTTGCTTCGCTGGTGCCAGTTCGCCACGATGCAGTGTGTGGCGTTCAACGTGCTCAGCGTTGAAGGCTGCCAGCAAAGCATCCATCAAACAGTGTGCTTTGGCCGATTGGTCACCGCCAAAATTGCAGACATACACATCCAGTGTCACCGCCTTGAGTTCAGGCCAGGTGTGGACACACAGGTGCGACTCGGCCAACAGAATGGTCGCCGTCACGCCGCCCGGCTCGCCACCAGCGCCTGGAAAGGCATGTACCAACTGACTCAAAGCCTGCAAACCAGCGTTTTGCACAGCGGCAACGCACAGCTCTTGCAGCATCTGTGCATTCGTCAGCAACGCTGCGGTGCAAAGGCAACGGTGGAGGTCAGCGGTGAGGTGCAAGCCTTGCATGTATATGTTGATGTTAGTTTATAAGCAATTGCTCTAAGTCTTTGATTTATATGGTTGCCAATCACTACCTACAGTTTCTGTGGATAACTTTGTTGATATGTGACTTTGGAAAGCCCGCAACCCGCATAAATTAAGGCTTTCTACACTTTGCTTACAAATCGAGCAGAAAAATATCTCTATATAAATCAACAAGTTATGACTGCTATTCGTTTGATAGCAAAAAAAAATAGCGTTTTAAGAAAAAGGAAGCTGGATTCACATTTTTGTTAATAAGTCACATCCACTTTTAAATTTATTGTCTTTTTATGCTAAGCGGTATTGATGCATCGGTCACAAAAACATCACGCACGCAGCTGACATGAATAATCGTGCACGGTGTCTACCAACACTGCTACATTTTCAGGAGGCGTGAACTGGCTGATGCCATGGCCGAGGTTAAAAATATGCGTCGGACCCGTCGTTGTCGCATCCGTGTGCGGTTTGCCAAAGCTGTCCAGCACCTTGCGTACTTGGGTTTGGATGTTGGCAGCAGGGGCAAACAGTACGTTCGGGTCGATATTGCCTTGTAGCGCTTTGCCAGCGCCATTCACGGCACCGCCGACCATTGCCCGCGCTTTCGCCAAATTGGCTGTCCAGTCCAGCCCCAGCACGTCACAATCCAAGGCGCCCATCTCGTCAAGCCACAATGCGCCACCTTTGGTGAACACAATACGCGGAATGACTACGCCATCGTCTTTGCCGTTGTGTGTGCGCTTGAGCTGTGCCAGCACGCGTCTTGTGTAGGCGAGGCTGAACTCTTGGAAAGCA
>CBDUEA010000185.1:0-4496 GCA_965365965.1 uncultured Polaromonas sp.
GTACTGTACCAATCATGGTGTATCCGCTTCCCGGAACTACGCCTAAGCGTTTGCCTTCACTTTGAACATTGATCACCAACCTTCCCCAAGATTTTGCATGAGGGACAGGCAAACCCGTACTGCCCGAAGTAAAAACCAAAGCAGCAATTTGCGCTTCAGAAATCATAGGAATCGAGGCATCTCCCTGTCGTGGTGATAAAAAAAATGCATCACCCATATAGGTTTGAGGCAAATTGATAGCGCAAGCCAAGTCATCCGTTAAACAATACAAATCTGCGTAGCTAGAGGCTAATGAAGCAATTAACTCTTCGGTATGCGTAGACGGCAGCAAGCAAGTCTGCTGCCGAATCAACGCAGCACCAAAACCTACTGCAAATGCATATCTGTCTTGAGAAGCCAAAAGAACATACTTGCTCTGCGGCAATTGCGTTACACAATAAGCCACATCCGCCAAATACTGGGCAACAGATACGGCGCGTCCATGCCGATAGGCCAAAACATCGGTAAGCTGTTGGTGTGTAAGGAGTGGCTTCATAACTCAGGATTCAAGGCGATTCTTTTGATGAAACGGAAGACAGCACACTCATTTCAGATTGATGAGATTGATAGGCATGAAAACCGTCAGACATGCTTGCATGCTCAAAATTTCTGAATAACATTCTTCGCAACGCGTATTCGCCAACAAAAAAAGCCGCCACAGACGGCCATTGCAATAAGACGGCAAAAACAGACCAAGCAGAAATAGGTGCCCCGAAAAACAGTAGGGTTGACAACACGCATGTGACAACAAAAAACACCGTCCATGCCATTGTTACTTTACGGGCATATTTTTCAACCTCCAATGGAAGCGTTTTGTGCACCATACGTGCAAAAGTAACCACCAGTGGCGTAGCCCCGCCAAGCAAGGTTCGCCCAAAGACCCAAGCCAGCAAAGCATTGGTACCAACGTGTTGCACAAAATACACCGCTTGCGCATTATTCAAGACAAAAGGCCATGCCCACCACAACAGAAGAACCATGGGGGTAACAGCCAAGAAAAGCGCCAAACTTATTCTTAAACCTGCTTTCGTCGACAGCCAGCTTTTGTTTTTTCCAAAAGTATTAAGTTGTTGAAAAGCAAAGCCCATCAAAACAAGCGATGGAATACCAAGGGCCATGGCAGCAGCAACCAACTTACCTTGAGGCAATATGAGCGCGAAGTGACTTACTAAGGCATAGCCTGCCATGAGCAAGACAATGAGAACTCCTTTTATCACTCAGCCCCAATCGCACGCATAGTACGTATTACCAATTATTAGCCAGTTACTTGGTGCGCTCTTGGGCAATGTATTGACACAAGGCACCCACAGATGCAAAGCTTTCTACATTTTTAGGGTCGTCAGAACGCATTTGGAAACCGTAGCGTTTGGACACAGCAAGCGCAATTTCAAGAAT
Source organism: uncultured Polaromonas sp. (assembly GCA_965365965.1). Lineage (GTDB taxonomy): Bacteria > Pseudomonadota > Gammaproteobacteria > Burkholderiales > Burkholderiaceae_C > Aalborgiella. Next base: position 1,435 of record CBDUEA010000185.1, read on the forward strand.
ATCGATGGAGTCCAAACCTAAACCATCGCCATAAAGGGGCATGTCTGAGGTGATTTCACTCGGTGTCATTTCCAAATTCAACGAGCTGATCAACAACTGGATGACTTCGGCCTCTAGTTCTTGCGCAGGAACGACGATGGGATTCGAAGCGTTGGTGGATTCCATTAAACTTAACCTATTCTCTTTGAAGTTGTACAAAGTTATTTTTGTATCAGAGGAAAACACAGCTCAGTTTGCTTTGCTATTGATTTCCAAAACCAGTTTGATTTTAGCATTTGCCTGCTACTTTTAATTTTGCATTTAGACGCAAAAAGACAAGCCATTTATTCTTGAAAACACGCATGACCGCTCACAAAACGCATTTGGTAATCATTCCTTGCTACAACCCTGGCACGAAGGTGATTGATGTCGTACGGCAAGTTCGGCAATATTGGGGACCCGTTTGGGTGGTTACCGATGGCAGTACCGACGAAAGCACCCAACCCCTGTTAGAAGAATCCCAAAAAGACAGCGACTTGAAAGTATGGGTACGTGACATCAATGGCGGCAAAGGCAGCGCGGTTCTTTATGGCATCACAGAAGCCCTCAAACAAGGATATACCCACGCTTTGACGCTGGATGCAGATGGTCAGCACCCTGCTTATTTGATACCCACTTTTATGGCGCAATCCATCGCCGAACCCCATCAATTGGTGTTGGGGAAACCCGTTTTTGATGCCCATGCACCTGCTTTGCGTGTGAATGGCAGAAAAGTATCCAATGCTTGGGCTAATTTAGAAACACTGGGCGCAGGTATTGGTGATTCTTTGTACGGTTTTCGCGTTTACCCCATGCAAGAGCTGAAAACGGTCATGCTCAAAAATCGCTGGATGCGACGCTTTGACTTTGACCCAGAAGCCGCTGTTCGACTCTGCTGGGAAGGACTCCAGCCTTTCAACATGGATGCACCGGTGAAATACTTCAACGCTGAACAAGGTGGCGTGTCGCACTTTAAATATTTACGTGACAACACCTTGCTGACATGGATGCACACCCGTTTGTTTCTGGAGTTTTTAGTCCGTTTGCCGAGTTTGATTGCGATGCGCGCTCAGCGGAAAACCATCAAAATCCAGCAATAAGACGTCTTAAACGTCATAAGTTACTTAAAACCGCTTATAACTCGGCAAATAGCGCCACTCACCCACGGCTAAATCACCCATTGGAATGCGCCCGATACGGATACGCTTGATGGCCAAGAGACGCAGGCCGACGCGCTCGACCATTTGCGGGATTTGACCGGGTCGAATGCCCTTGAAGGCGAAACGAAGCCAAGTTTCTCTGTCAGTTTGCTGGGCGACGCTAACTTTGATAGGCGGTAGCGGGACGCCGTTGAAACTCATTCCATAACACAAGCGGTCAATCGCTTGGTAGAGCTCGTCTTCATTCAGTTTCCCGTTCAGGGCCGCCACTTGCACCAGACACTCTTGTTCGACGCGGTCTGCATCGTCATTCAGCTTACGCGCTACGCGGAAATCTTGTGTGAAGACAATCAAACCACTGGATTCCGCAGGCAAGGGCGTGGTGGGCGTCAAGTTGGTGAAATGGCGCTGCAAAAAGCGCGTGGCAGCCGCTGCGCCCCCAGCTAAATTGATGTCGATGGACTGTTTGGCTGGGTCGAGCAGCAGCAAAGCGGGGTTGCGACCTTCACCAGAATCAAAACCCACAGGTTTGTGCATCAAAATAGTGACTTCTTCCAGCGCTTCTAGGCTGGCGTTTGGGTCTAACTCAATACGTTGATGCGGCAACACCCGCGCACCGACTGCCTCAATCACCTGACCATCAACCCGCACCCAGCCGCCTTCAATGTACTGCTCGGCTTGGCTGCGTGAGCATTTGGCTTGTTCGGCGACGCGTTTGGCTAGGCGTTCGCCAACCTTGGGCTCAGCAGAGCGGTCATCGCGTTTGGTTTGAGTAGCTGGCGTTCTTTCGGTGGCTACAGGGGGTCGCTGGCTGCCGCGTGGTTGACCTTGACGGTCTGCCAGCGTGGTTCTGGCGGGGCGCACGCGCGGCTTGGCGTCTGCTTTTGCAGAAAGGTCTGGCTTAGGCGCGCGTTGCATCAAGCCGCGTTGATCTTGGTCAGACCACCCATGTAAGGCTGAAGTACGGAGGGGATGGTGAGTGAGCCATCTTCGTTTTGGTAGTTTTCCAGCACCGCCACCAAGGTACGACCCACGGCTAAACCAGAGCCATTTAGGGTATGCACAAACTCCATCTTGCCTTGGGCGTTCTTGAAACGCGCCTGCAGGCGACGGGCTTGGAAAGCCTCGCAGTTAGAGACGGAGCTGATCTCGCGGTAGGTGTTTTGTGACGGCAGCCAGACTTCTAAGTCGTACGTTTTGGCGGCGCCAAAACCCATATCGCCCGTACACAAGCTCATGACCCGGTAAGCGAGCCCTAACTTTTGCAATATCGCCTCGGCATGGCCAGTCATGGTCTCCAGCGCTTCGTAGCTACGCTCGGGGTGCACGATTTGCACCATCTCCACCTTGTCAAACTGGTGCTGGCGGATTATGCCTCGCGTGTCGCGGCCATAACTACCGGCTTCTGAGCGGAAACATGGCGTGTGCGCGGTGACTTTGATGGGCAACTCAGCTTCGGTAATGATTTGGTCACGCACCAAGTTAGTTAACGGCACTTCGGAGGTCGGAATGAGGTACAGCGCGGCGTTGTCAGGTACTTCTTCGCCTTCTTGGCCACCTTTTTTAGCGGCGAACAAATCGCCCTCAAACTTAGGCAATTGGCCGGTGCCGTAGAGAGAATCGGCATTGACGATGTAGGGCACATAGCACTCGGTGTAGCCGTGCTCTAGCGTTTGCACATCCAGCATGAATTGGGCCAAAGCACGGTGCAAACGCGCCAATGGACCACGCATCACGGTGAAGCGTGAGCCGGTGATTTTGGCGCCAGCGTCAAAATCCAGCCCCATTCGTTCGCCCACATCGACGTGGTCTTTTGCTGTAAAATTAAGAGCTACAGGGGCAGTATTTACGCCGGCTACAGACCATTTTCTCACCTCAACATTA
>CBDUEA010000186.1:0-4489 GCA_965365965.1 uncultured Polaromonas sp.
GGGCCTGCCCTTGGTACGCACCAGCCCGGATCATGGCACGGCGTTTGACATTGCAGGGAGGGGCATCGCGGACGCGTCAAGCTTGGCGTCGGCTATTCAGATGGCTAAAAAACTGGCTAAAACACTGCCCGAGTGCTGATTTTAGTGTCTAAAACTGATTTTTAATGATAAAAATGCCTGTAGTCGGCTTATTTATTGTTTATTTAGCTATAAATTAAATAGCAAAAAATAGCTACCTGCAAGTTGTCTCGCAGGTGCTTCTGTGCGCTGAAAACTTTGCTAAGTCGTTATCAGTACTTACTTTTTCAAACTATCCCGAATTTCGCGCAGCAAAACGACATCTTCAGGCGTTGGTGCAGGTGCTGCAGCGGGCTCTGCTTTTTTCATGCGATTCATTAATTTGATCATTTGAAAGATCACAAAAGCCAAAATCAAAAAATTGATCAAAATGGTGAGAAAGTTACCGTAAGCAAACAAATTAACGCCAGCTTTAGTGAGGTCTGCATAGGTCATGGCACCCTTGTAGTCTGCTGGAATGTCACCCAAGCGGATAAACATGTTTGAAAAATCAACATTACCGATAATCTTCCCAATAACGGGCATGATGATGTCTTTGACGAGGGAATCAACGATCTTGCCAAATGCACCGCCGATAATCACACCTACAGCCAGATCCATCACGTTGCCTTTCAAGGCAAATTCTTTAAATTCAGACATCATGCTCATAGGGTTTTTCCTTTAGTTATAAAGTCGCGATTATTGCATGGGGCTATAGGCTGTCAACAAGCTGTAAGTTGGGGCGAAAAGGTTGATTTTGATGACTGCGGTCGGCTACAATCCTACGTTAACCCTGACAGATCTTTTGACTCGGCACCCGTTCGAGCCTTTATTCCTGAGCGATTTCATTGAGGAAACACATGAGTAGCACACCAGCTAGCGCGCCTTTGAGTGCAAACGTTGATACCAGTAAAAGAACATGGCTGATTGCCTCTAGCTGCGCTGGCGCAGTGGGCGCAGGCTTTGTGGCAGTCCCTTTTGTCAGCAGTTTTTCTCCTTCAGAACGCGCAAAAGCTGCGGGCGCAGCCGTTGAAGTCGATATTTCTGCTCTCAAATCGGGCGAGAAGATGACGGTTGAGTGGCGCGGCAAGCCGGTTTGGATCGTTAAGCGGACGCCAGAACAAGTAGCGGCGTTACCCAAGCTGGACGGTTTGCTGGCTGACCCAAAATCAGAGCGTAAGCCAAGCGAATTGACGCCTGAGTACGCACGCAATGAAGCGCGCTCACGCAAGCCTGAGATTTTTGTCGCCGTTGGTATTTGTACCCACTTGGGCTGCTCTCCGTCAGACAAGTTCACGCCTGGCGCACAAACCTCGCTGCCGGACGACTGGGCAGGTGGCTTTTTGTGCCCTTGCCATGGCTCAACATTCGACATGGCTGGCCGTGTTTATAAAAACAAGCCTGCACCCGACAATTTAGAAATCCCACCGCATATGTATCTGTCGGACACACGACTGATCATTGGCGAAGACACCAAAGCTTGAAGGTAATTGATCATGGCTGTATATAACGAAGTATCACCGAACGCGCCTGCTGGTGAAAAATTACTGAACTGGGTAGACAACCGTTTCCCAGCAAGCAAGCTCTACAAAGAGCATTTGAGCGAGTATTACGCCCCTAAGAACTTCAACTTTTGGTACATATTTGGCTCGCTGGCCTTACTGGTCTTGGTGATTCAAATTGTCACTGGCATCTTCCTGGTCATGCATTACAAACCAGACGCCGCGTTGGCGTTTGCCTCGGTTGAGTACATCATGCGCGACGTGCCTTGGGGCTGGTTGGTGCGTTACATGCACTCCACGGGCGCTTCTGCTTTCTTTGTGGTGGTGTATTTGCACATGTTCCGTGGTTTGCTTTATGGCAGCTATCGCAAACCGCGCGAGTTGGTGTGGATTTTCGGCTGTGCTATTTTCTTGGCGCTGATGGCTGAGGCCTTCATGGGTTACTTGTTGCCATGGGGTCAAATGAGCTACTGGGGTGCGCAAGTGATTGTGAACTTGTTTGCCGCTATTCCATTTGTGGGTCCAGACTTGGCACTCTTGATTCGTGGTGATTATGTGGTCGGTGACGCGACCTTGAACCGTTTCTTCAGCTTCCACGTGATTGCGGTACCTTTGGTGTTGCTCGGTTTGGTGGCGGCACACATCATCGCCTTGCATGAAGTGGGCTCGAACAACCCAGATGGCGTTGAAATCAAGGGCCCGAAAGCGCCGAAAGACGCAGCGGGTCATCCATTAGATGGCATTCCGTTCCACCCCTACTACACGGTGCATGACATTTTTGCGGTCAGCATGTTTTTGATGGTGTTCACGGCCATTATTTTCTTCGCACCTGAATTTGGCGGTTATTTCTTAGAGTACAACAACTTTATCCCTGCGGATCCACTCAAAACACCATTGCACATTGCACCTGTTTGGTATTTCACACCTTTCTACTCGATGCTGCGCGCCATCACTTCAGAAATGATGTACGCCTTGATTGCTTGCGTGTTGGGTGCGGCCGCCTTTGCAGCTTTGAAATCTAAATTGCCAGCTATTTTCAAAGGCGTTGCTATTGTCGTAGCTTTGGGAGTGACCGCCATGATGCTTGCGATTGACGCGAAATTCTGGGGTGTCGTGGTCATGGGCGGTGCGGTCATTATCTTGTTCTTCTTGCCTTGGCTGGATAACTGTGCAGTCAAGTCAATGCGCTATCGTCCCGATTGGCACAAATACATGTACGGTATTTTTGTGGTGTTCTTCTTGATCTTGGGCTACTTGGGTGTTCAACCACCATCACCTATCGGTGAGCGCGTCTCTCAAGTCGGTACCTTGTTCTATTTTGGCTTCTTCTTGTTGATGCCATGGTGGAGCAAGATGGGCGCTACCAAAACAGTGCCAGATCGTATTAATTTCACGGCTCACTGAACTAAAGGAGATACATAATATGAAAAAACTTCTCCTCAGCCTGATGATGACCGCTGGTTTGGTCATGGGTTTTGTGCCGGTTGTGCAAGCCAATACTGGTGGTCTGGCATTGGACAAAGCGCCTAATACCCTCAATGACAATGCATCATTGCAAAATGGTGCCAAACTGTTTGTCAACTATTGCTTAAATTGCCATTCGGCCGCCTACATGCGTTACAACCGCCTGAAGGATATTGGTTTAACAGAGGCGCAGATCAAGGAAAACCTGTTGTTCGCCACTGATAAAGTCGGTGAAACCATGAAGGCAGCGATTGACCCGAAACAAGCTAAAGATTGGTTTGGCGGCAATCCTCCTGATTTGACAGTTATCGCTCGGTCACGCGCTGGTGCTGGTGGCACAGGGGCTGATTATTTGTATACCTATCTGCGTACCTATTACCGCGATGAAACCACCGCTACCGGTTGGAACAATCTGGCCTTCCCAGCGGTTGCGATGCCGCACGTGCTATGGGAATTGCAAGGCGAGCGTAAGCCGGTTTACGAAGACAAAGAAGAGCACGGTCACATCGTTAAAACATTCACAGGCCGTTGGGAGCAAGTCACGCCTGGAACCATGACGCCTTTGAAGTACGACCAAGCCGTTGGTGATTTGGTGGGGTACTTGCAATGGATGGGTGAGCCTTCACAAGCAAGCCGTGTTCGCGTGGGCGTGTGGGTGCTGATGTTCTTGCTGGCTTTTGCCGTGATCGCGTGGCGTTTGAACGCTGCGTACTGGAAAGACGTCAAGTAATTTGATTTGATTGTCTTGATTCGTCCTTCTTCTATTATTTGATTTTTAAAATAGTTGAAGAAGACGGGTTGTTCGGAGTGGGCCTGCTCATTTGGCATCCCACTCTTTTTGATTTTTAGGAGCCTTCACCATGATGGTGCTTTATTCGGGGACCACTTGTCCCTTCTCCCACCGCAGCCGTTTTGTTTTGTTTGAAAAAGGCATGGACTTTGAAATCCGAGATGTTGATTTGTACAACAAATCAGAAGACATCAGCTTGATGAACCCGTACGGTCAAGTGCCTATTTTGGTTGAGCGTGATTTGATTTTATATGAGTCAAACATCATCAATGAATACATTGATGAGCGTTTTCCACACCCGCAACTGATGCCTGGTGACCCGGTTGACCGCGCTCGCGTTCGTTTGTTTTTACTGAACTTTGAAAAAGAATTGTTTGTTCATGTCAGTACCTTGGAGTCTCGTGCCTCTAAGGGCAACGACAAGCTGCTGGAGAAAGCGCGTTCACACATCCGTGATCGATTGACACAGCTCGCACCAGTTTTCTTGAAGAACAAGTATATGTTGGGGGACAACTTCTCCATGCTAGACGTTGCCATTGCGCCGTTGTTGTGGCGTTTAGATTTTTATGGCATCGAGTTGAGCAAAAATGCAGCCCCTTTATTGAAATACGCAGAACGCATATTCTCTCGTCCCGCCTATATTGAAGCGCTTACCCCTTCTGAAAAGGTAATGCGT
>CBDUEA010000187.1:0-4474 GCA_965365965.1 uncultured Polaromonas sp.
GGCTGTCCGAGCGACGCTGCTGTGGCGGTCGTTTTTGCTCGCGCAGCATGAACAGGTACAAACCTTCGACTTTTTCACGCGCCCACGGCGTTTTGCGCAAAAACTTGAGGCTAGACGGGATGCTGGGGTCGAGCACGAAACTGCGTATATGGATGCGTTGACCCAAGTCGTCCCAACCGTAGTGGGCGACGAGGGCGGTCACCATGGCTTCCAGCGTGACACCGTGCAGCGGGTTGCGCGCTTGCGTCACTAGAGGCGTGGGTGCTTTGTCTTGCTGCTCAGTTTGTGTCAAAGTTCGCTCCAAACGCACCTAAAAATGGCTTATTTTTTGGCCAATTTAGCTGCTTTTCCGCGCAAAGGCACTTGCGTCACCACGGTCGGGCGCACGGCGTCCGTGGAAATCGCTTTCGGTGGAGATAAGTCTTTCTTAGGTTTTTTAACCATTTTTTGAGAGCCGAGACCTTTTGCCATGATTTTTCTCCTGTGTTTTTTAAAACTGTTTGCCGCAATCAAGCCGGAAGCTAAATTGTGTAGGTATTATCTAGCCTATCGCTGTGATAAATCACATGTCACCAGCTAGAACCCCCTTTTTTAACGCAACTTTTTCAATTCAACGATGCAAAACTACACCGTTCGCCCCGCCCCCTTGGGCGATGTGCCCGCCATTGCCGCCATCCACATCCGTGCTTGGCAAATGGCTTACGCCGGCTACATGGCCGATGAGCACTTAGAGAACCTCTCCGCCGAGAAACGCCAAGACCTCTGGCGCGACGCCATCGAGTACGCCGAGCCGCAAGTCTACGTCGCCATGGGCTCTACCAAAACCGGTGAAAAAGTGGTCGGCTTTGTCGGCTTTGACCGCTCCCGCGATGCCAAAACCAAACCCACCATCGGTGAAATCTGGTCCATTTACGTCGATCCAGAACACCAAGGCACAGGCGCTGGCTTGGCGCTGTGGGATGCTGCCCGTGAAGGTTTGGTCGATGAAGAATGCACGGACGTGACGCTCTGGCTGCTGCTGTGCAACGAGCGTGCATTGCAATTCTTTGACACCGCCGGTTTCAAACGCGAGATGAACACCATTAAAACCGTCGAAGTCGGTGGTGCAAAGCTGGAAGAGATTCGGTTGAAGCGGAGTTTGAATTAATTAAATGCTATTTATAATATAGCAAACTATTAAATTTACACGCCGGCTATAGACAAAATATACCTTAAATTAAAGATGTGTCCAAAGGTTCAGGCTTTGCGCTCGTCAGCCGGTTCGAGCGCGAGGTCTGCGGCACCTATCACGCGACCGATCTGCTCGAGCCTAGAACCACCACTGCGAAAGTTAGCGTGGGTGGGTCTCTTTTGTAGGATTGGCTGCCTTGGATGCACATGAATGGCCGTGAAGGTTTGTTCTGACTGCATACGGCGGGATCGAAAGTGGCGTCCTTCGAAGACTTATCCGAGACGATGAAAACGGAGATTCGCACGAACTATCCCGAGGACGCCTTTGCGCCACCCCTGAGGATACTCGCGGTAACATGACGAGTTGGCAGTATTACAAGGAAGTCACTGAAGGTAGGATCAAACTACCTCATCGTTAAGTCATGAAAATATTAGAACCGATCACCATTCGCGGCGTAACCTTTAAGAACCGCATCATGTTCCCGCCGCTTACCACAGGCTATGAAGCCAAGGATGGCAGCATCACCTCGCAAAGCCGCGCTTTTTACACACGTCTTGCCAAAGGTGGTGCGAGCTACATTGTTCTGGGCGACGTCGCACCAATCCGCAGCTTTACCCCTACACCCAAGCTGTTCGATGACAGCCAAATTGAAAGCTTCCGCCTGCTCGCTGACAGCGTGCATGCACACGGCGCAAAACTCGGCCTGCAGATTTTTCACCCGGAGTACGATTGCGACGCGCTCAACGTCTTGTTTGATAAGGGCGAGTTTGACAAAGTACGCACGCGCTTACAACACGATATGCAGTTTTTCGTCAACGAAGTGACCGAAGCTGCTTTAATGCGGATCATCGACATACTCTGCGCGTGCGCCTTGCGTGCGCAAAAAGCAGGTGTGGACGCCATTCAGGTGCATGGTGACAGGCTTGTGGGCGCGTTGTGCAGCACGCAAATGAATCACCGCACCGACAAATTCGGCGGCAGTCTTGAAAATCGCACGCGTTTTGCTTTATTGCTGGTGGGTGCGCTCAAAAAAGCTGTACCTGGCATGCTCATTGATTACAAATTACCCGTTGTCACGCCTGAGCGTGGCAAAGGTGGCATTGATGAGGCTGACGCACCTCAGTTTGCAAAGTGGCTTCAAGATGCTGGGGTGGATATGTTGCACGTGGCGCAGGCAAACCATACAGGCAACATGGCTGACACGATTCCGCCCATGGGCGTTCAGCCTTACTGTTTCTTTGCAGACATTGCGGGTGCGGTCAAACAGGTCGTCTCCATACCAGTTAGCACCTCGGGACGCATCATCGACCCTACTATGGCCGAGGGTGTACTCCAAAGTGGCAAGGCTGACATGATAGGGCTGGGTCGTGCGCTGCTAGCCGACCCCGATTGGGCCAACAAGACCGCTGCGGGCAAAGCCCGCGACATTCGCCGGTGCATCTCTTGCAACGAAGGCTGCGTTGATAACATCCAAAATCGCACGTTTATCGCATGCGTCGTCAATCCTGAGAATGGGCATGAAGAAACACGTTTCATCACGCCTGCTCCTGCAAAGAAAAATGTGGTGGTCATCGGCGGCGGACCATCAGGACTTGAAGCAGCACGCGTAGCCGCAAATAAGGGGCACAGCGTTACGCTGTTTGAAAAAGAAAATGCGTTGGGCGGTCAATTAAACATCGCCATGGTGCCGCCGCGTAAGAAAGAAATATACCGTGTTGTGGAGGATCTTGTGCATGCCGTTAGCGCAGAAGGCGTGGCACTGCGCATCGGTGAGTTGGCAACAACCCAGAGCGTGCTTGCGTTAAGGCCCGATGCAGTGATCGTGGCGGTCGGTGCGTCAAGTTACATGCCCTCAATTCCGGGCGCAGATGGCCCAAACGTCTGTGATGCTTGGAAAGTGCTTTCAGGCGAGCAACAAGTCAAGGGTCGCGTGGTTGTTATCGGTGGCGGTGTGGTCGGTTGTGAGACGACAGAATACCTGGCCAAGCAAGGCTGCCAAGTATCCTTGGTGGAAATGCGCGACACAATTGCAAACGGATTAAGCACCACTGTTTTATCCACCATGCTGGAAAACTACGGGGCGTATGGGGTCGTGCAGTACCCCGGACACAAGGTGACGCGCATGACTACCAGTGAATTAATATGTGAGGACAAGAGCGGCAATGCGGTGCAAATTCCGTGCGACTATGTTGTGATGGCCATTGGCGCTCGCCCCGTCGCATTCGACACGGTGGCGCTGATTGATCGGGGCATTGCGGTCGTCAAGATCGGCGATTGCATTAAGGTCGCCGATATTTCACACGCAACCAAAACCGCATACGATGCTGCAAACGCACTTTAACGTATGATTTTGAGGTGAAATTGAATTTTTTCTATTTAAAAATATAGCAAACTATTGAATAAATACGCCGGCTATAGCCAAAAAAGCCTTTAAAAATGGTTTTTAACTCGTTTAATAGCCAATTTTGAGCCTCAAATCGCTCTGCGGGCAGGCGACGCAGGTCAAGATCAAGCCGGCTTGTTTTTCTTCCAAACTCAAGCCCGGCCAGTCAATTTTGTAGGTGATATGGCCGCTTTGCAGGCTGCAAACGCAGGTGCGGCACGTGCCGTTGCGGCAGGAGCTGGGTAAGTCGACTCCGGCCAAGAGCGCAGCTTCTAATACGGTGAGGTCGTTGCTGGCTTCAAACGCAACACCTTCGGGTTCAAGTTTGATGGTGAAAGTCTGGCTCTGCATGGGGCTGGCAGTCGTCATGATGGGCAGCAAAGAGGGATAGGTTGTAGACTCGTGAGTTGGCTGAATCCTTCGTGATCAGCCTCAAAATCAACCAAGGATAACCCAATGACCGCTTCAAAAATCTCTATGTACGCCGCTTCTGTTCCTGTGTTTAAGCAAATGTTGGGCGGTTTGAGCCATTTCTTGACCAAGGCTGAGGCGCACGCCACGGCTAAAAAAATCGCACCAGAGGTGTTGTTGCAGTCACGTTTGTACCCAGACATGTTTGATTTGAAACGCCAAGTGCTCATTGCCTGCGATTTTGCCAAAGGCACGTGCGCACGTTTGGGCGGCGTTGAGGTGCCAGTCTATGAAGACAATGAAGTCAGCTTTGCAGACTTGCAAGCGCGCGTTGCTAAAACCGTGGTGTTTATTGACAGTATTCCGGCTGCCAGCATCGACGGCTCAGAAGAGCGCGTCATCGTGACGGGCCCGGGCACGCCGCGTGAAAAAACCTTTGCTGGCCAAGCGTACTTGCTCACTTACGCGATTCCGCATTTCTTCTTCCACACCACCACCGCCTATGCCAT
>CBDUEA010000188.1:0-4459 GCA_965365965.1 uncultured Polaromonas sp.
TGAGTGCCTGTCAACAAGCACCAGCCCCCGTGGAGCCTATTCGCGCTGTTAAGGTGCTGAAGGTGGGTGTCGCTAGTTTTGACGCTGCTTATGAATTCTCAGGAGAAGTTAAACCACGCGTTGAATCAAAACTAGGCTTTCGTGTGGCTGGCAAACTCGTTAAACGTCAAGCTGAGGTTGGACAGCAGGTGAAAGTAGGTCAGCTCTTGGCGCAGCTGGACCCGCAAGACTACGCATTAGCCGCAGATGCCGCCCGTGCACAACTGGCCGCGGCGACCACCAACCGCGATTTGGCCGCTGCCGACTACAAGCGCTACAAAGAGCTGAAAGACCAAGGCTTCATCAGTGGCGCAGAGCTTGAACGACGCGACTCAGCCTTGAAATCGGGCCAAGCCCAGTTCGATGTGGCACAAGTTCAACTCAAAAATCAAGGCAACCAAACTGGCTACACCCAGTTGAAGGCTGATGTGTCTGGCATCGTCGTGGGTGTTGACGCCGAACCCGGTCAAGTGGTCAGCGCTGGTACTCCGATTGTGCGCATTGCCCAAGACGGTGCACGTGATGTGGTGTTTTCAGTGCCTGAAGACAAGGTTAAACAACTCAAAGTCGGTACGGACGTGAAAGTCCGCGTTTGGGCTGAAAACCGCGATTTGACTGGCAAAATCCGTGAAGTTGCCGCCGCGGCCGATCCTGTCACGCGCACCTTCACTGTCAAAGTGAGCCTGCTAGGCGCTGATGCACCCGCATTAGGTGCCACCGTTTACGTGATGCCGCAAGCACTGGCTCACGACAATGTCAAAGTCATCAAGCTGCCCACCAGCGCCCTCAAGCAAGACGGCAAAAACTCTGCCGTTTGGGTGCTTGACCCTGCCACGATGACCGTGCAATCACAAACCATCCAGATTGCAACGGCGGATGGCAATGAAGCGGTCATCAGTTCTGGCTTGCAACCCGGCCAACTGGTCGTCAGCGCAGGTGTGCATGTGCTGTCACCGGGTCAAAAAGTGACCCTTTACAAGGAAAAACCTGAAAATACATCAAATACGCCCATAGTCGGCGTATTAAATCAATCTTTAGCTACTAAAAATATAGCGAATAATCCACCCATCGGCGTTGCGAAGTGAGCCACGCATGACGACCGAACAAACACCACCAAGCGCGACACATTCAACAGCACACACGCCGGCAGAAACACCTTCAGCTCAACCAATGCTTCAGCCAAAAGCCGGCTTTAACCTCTCAAAATGGGCGCTGGACCACCCTGCCTTGACACGTTACTTGATGGTCGTATTGATGGTGATGGGCTTTGCCGCCTACTTCCAGCTCGGGCAAGACGAAGACCCGCCGTTCACCTTCCGCGCCATGGTGGTGCGCACGTACTGGCCAGGCGCAACAGCCCAGCAGGTTGCCGAGCAGGTGACCGATAAGCTTGAGAAAACGCTGCAAGAAGTACCTTACGCCGACAAAATCCGCAGTTATTCCAAGCCGGGCGAGTCGCAAATCATCTTCCAGATCAAAGACAATTTCAAAGCCGCTGAAGTCCCCAACGTCTGGTACGCTGTCCGTAAAAAAATCGGCGACATGCGCAACACCCTGCCCAGCACGGTGCAAGGACCGTTTTTTAACGACGATTTTGGCGATGTCTATGGCGTGATTTACGCCTTGGAGTCAGATGGTTTTAGCTATGCGGAGCTGAAAGACCAAGCCGATCAAGTGCGGCAAAAACTACTTCGCGTCAAAGACGTGAGCAAAGTCGAACTGTTTGGCGTGCAAGACGAAAAAGTATTTATCGAAATTTCGCAAAAACGTTTGTCCCAGCTCGGCTTGGATTTCAACCAAGTGCTGTCTCAAATTGGGCAGCAAAATGCCGTGGAATCTGCAGGAGCCATTCAAACACCACTAGATGTTGTGCAGGTACGCGTCGCGGGTCAGTTTGAAGCCATTGAACAACTGCGTGCGATGCCCATTCGTGGTAGCTCTGGCAACCAAATTCGACTGGGTGACATAGCAGAGGTCAAACGCGGCTACAACGACCCACCTGTTGTCAAAGTGCATCACCAAGGCAAAGAAGTCATCGCACTGGGCGTCAGCATGGCAAAAGGCGGCGACATCATTGCCTTAGGCAAGTCTTTGAAAACCACCTTTGGACAGGTTGAGAAATCCTTGCCTGCAGGTATCCGCTTGATTCAAATTCAAGATCAACCCAAGAATGTCGCAGATTCAGTGGGTGAGTTCATCGGGGTTCTGATTGAGGCGGTGGTGATCGTCTTGGCTGTGAGTTTTATCGCGCTGGGTTTCCACCGTCGCCCTGGCAATCACCCCCTCTACAAACGCTGGTACATCGATGTTCGCCCTGGCTTGGTGGTCGGCATCACGATTCCACTGGTCTTGGCCATGACCTTTTTGGGGATGGAATACTTTGGTATTGGACTGCACAAAATATCGCTGGGCTCGCTCATCATTGCACTGGGTCTGTTGGTGGATGACGCCATCATCTCGGTGGAAATGATGGTGCGCAAAATGGAAGAAGGCTACGACAAAGTCCGCGCCGCCACTTTTGCCTACGAAATCACCGCCATGCCGATGTTGACGGGTACTTTGATCACTGCCGCTGGCTTTTTGCCGATTGGTTTGGCTAAATCGCTGACAGGAGAGTACACCTATGCCATTTTTGCGGTGACCGTGATTGCCTTGGTTCTCAGCTGGTTGGTATCGGTCTATTTTGTGCCGTATTTGGGCGTTTTATTGCTCAAAGCCAAACCGCACACCGCCGTTGCGGGTGGAACACCCAGCAACCAGCCCCATGAATCTTTCGACACCCCGTTTTATAACGTCTTTCGCCGTACGGTGAACTGGTGCGTCAAGCATCGCTGGCTGACCATAGGTGCCACGATATTGACATTTGCTTTGGGCATTTTTGGCATGGGCAAGGTACAGCAACAATTCTTCCCGGACTCTAGCCGGCCAGAAATCATGGTCGACATTTGGTCACCAGAAGGCACATCGTTTGCCGCAAATGAAGCCATTGCAAAGCGGGTAGAAAAGCGCCTGATGAGTGAAGACGGCGTTGCCAGTGTGAGTACTTGGATTGGCTCTGGCGTACCGCGCTTTTATTTGCCTTTGGACCAAGTTTTCCCGCAGACCAATGTGTCGCAGCTCATCGTACTGCCTAAAGATTTGAAGGTGCGTGAGTCGCTACGCATCAAATTACCGACCCTGTTAGCGCAAGAGTTCCCTGAAGTGCGCGGTCGTATCAAGCTCTTACCCAATGGTCCACCTGTGCCCTACCCTGTGCAGTTTCGCGTTGTGGGCGTAGAACCTGAGACCCTGCGAGAGCGCGCCGAAGAGGTCAAAACCATCATGCGGGCCAGCCCAAATACGCGTGGCGTGAACGACAATTGGAACGAATCCATCAAGTCGCTGCGTTTAGAAGTTGACCAAGCCAAAGCCCGCACCTTGGGTGTGACCAGCCAATCCATCGCCCAAGCTTCCAGAACGCTGTTGTCTGGCAGCACTGTTGGGCAATACCGCGATGGCGATAAATTGATCGACATCGTACTGCGCCAACCTTTGGATGAGCGCAACGCCATCAGCGACATTGCGAATGCTTACTTGCCCACGGCATCTGGTAAGTCGATACCGCTGACGCAGATCGCCAAGCCTGTATTTACTTGGGAGCCGGGCGTGATGTGGCGGGGGAACCGCGATTACGCCCTCACCGTGCAAAACGACATCGTCGAAGGACTGCAAGGCGCGACGGGGACGGCAGAACTCTTACCCCAACTCAAAGCGCTAGAAGCCAAATGGCAAAGCACGGGCAGCAGCGCTTATCGCATTGAAGTGGCTGGAGCGGTTGAAGAAAGCTCCAAAGGCTCAGCCTCCATCGCAGCGGGCATCCCCATCATGTTGTTTATCACTTTCACGCTGTTGATGCTGCAATTGCACAGCTTCAGCCGCGCAGTGTTGGTGTTTTTGACGGGTCCGCTTGGTATTGCAGGCGTTGCTGGTGCGTTGATCTTGTTGGGTCGCCCCTTTGGCTTTGTCGCACTCTTGGGCGTGATTGCTTTGATGGGCATGATCCAACGCAACTCGGTTATTTTGATTGATCAAATCGAACAAGACCGTGCTGCGGGCATCCCCGCTTGGGATGCGATTGTGGAGTCTGCCGTTCGCCGTTTGCGACCCATTGTGCTGACGGCTTTGGCGGCGGTGCTGGCGATGATTCCGCTCTCACGCAGCGTGTTTTGGGGACCGATGGCGGTTGCCATCATGGGCGGCTTGATTGTGGCGACCGTCTTGACGCTGTTGGCACTGCCGGCAATGTACGCGGCTTGGTTCCGCGTCAAACGATAAATTGGCGCTCATTGGATGTGAATTGAGCATTCACTTGATGCACAATAGCAAGTGTTTACAACTCTTGAAAGCGTTTGACCATGAGCCTTTTCACTCACAAATTGAT
>CBDUEA010000189.1:0-4458 GCA_965365965.1 uncultured Polaromonas sp.
GTCCTATGAACTTCGCAAACTCAAAGGCCATGAACTTGCATTGAAAAATATAAATTTAATGCATTGGAAAGATCAAAATGACACGATGGTTGTCACGTTTGACGAAGTCATCGTAGGCAAACTAACTGGAGTGACCAAACGTCAGTATTGGATACAAGAAAGCAAAGTTTGGAAAATATTTTTCGAAGGCATTATTTAACATGATCAACTTTACAAATCTATTTCATACAAAGTTTATTACTATATTTTTTATAGCTATAAGTGCAATATTAATGCCGGCTACTGCCATTTCAGAAGTTAATCCGAAAGTACAATTTAATACCACTTCTGGTAACTTTGTGGTTGAGTTGTACCCCGACAAAGCACCAAAAACGGTTGCTAATTTTTTGCAGTACGTCAAAGACAAGCATTACGATGGCACCATTTTTCACCGTGTGATTGAAAATTTCATGGTGCAAGGCGGTGGTTTTGATACTAAGTACATCGAGAAGAAGACGCGTCCTCCCGTTGAACATGAAGGTCAATCAGCATTAGCCAAAGGTGGTTTAAAGAACGTTGTAGGCACTCTTGCCATGGCTCGTACCAACGACCCACAGTCTGCCACGGCACAGTTTTTTATCAATGTGAAAGACAATGCGTTTTTGGATCCCACCGTCATCCCTGTTGGTGATCCTGTTGCTTCTTTCGAATTTCAGAACCGCAGCTATAAAAATGTGCCTCGTAGCCAACTCCTAAATTCACCACAACTTTTTGGTTACACTGTTTTTGGCAAAGTCATTGAAGGTATGGATGTGGTCACTAAAATCAAAACCACACCTACGGGTGCTGGCGGTCCGTTCCCTACCGATGTGCCAAAATCTCAAATTATCATCAACTCTGCCGTGCTGGTTAAATAATCAAACGCTTGATGCGCTGCAGCGCAAATGAACCCCAAGTCATTCATACATTTATTTTTTCATTTTTAAGGTCAAACCATGAGCAACCCACAAGTAGAACTTCACATCACTGGCTACGGTGTCGTCACCCTAGAGCTTGATGCGGCAAAAGCGCCTAAATCGGTGGCTAATTTCTTGAGCTATGTGAATCAAGGCCATTACAACAACACCGTGTTTCACCGTGTGATTCCAGGCTTCATGGTCCAAGGTGGTGGCTTTGAACCCGGTATGACGCAAAAATCTTGCAATGCGCCTATTGAAAACGAAGCCAATAATGGCCTCAAAAATGCCAATTACACCGTTGCTATGGCTCGTACCGGCGACCCACACTCAGCCACAGCTCAGTTTTTCATCAACATTGCAGACAACGGTTTCCTGAACCACACGTCACCTTCCGGCTCTGGCTGGGGCTATGCCGTGTTTGGCAAAGTCATTGCAGGTGCTGATGTGGTTGACAAGATCAAAGCTGTGAAAACCAGCAAAAAAGGCTTCCATGATGATGTACCTAAAGAAGATGTCGTGATTGCTAAGGCAGTAGCACTTTAAGCCTTTTACAGAACAGAACAGCGCTCCAAAACCATGACTGCGGCCGTGCCCGAATTTGCAGAGCTACTTGCTTTGCAAGATT
Organism: uncultured Polaromonas sp.; assembly: GCA_965365965.1. GTDB lineage: Bacteria > Pseudomonadota > Gammaproteobacteria > Burkholderiales > Burkholderiaceae_C > Aalborgiella. Next base: position 1,564 of record CBDUEA010000189.1, read on the forward strand.
GGGGGACGGTCGATTTCATTTCCGACTTGCACTTATGCGAGTCACAGCCTGCTACCTTTGAGGTGTGGCAGCGCTACATGCAAAGTACCAAGGCAAATGCTGTTGTCATCTTGGGCGACCTGTTTGAAGTCTGGGTGGGCGATGACGTCGTGCGACCCAACTTAACGCCTGAATCAAAGGATTTGAATTTTGAGGAACGTTGCGCACTTGTTTTGCAAGATACAGGCAAACGCCTGCCCTTGTTTTTCATGCATGGCAACCGTGACTTTTTAATCGGCCAGAAGCTGATGCAAACATGCCATGCCACACTGCTAGCTGACCCTACCATTCTCTCATTTCCAAATTCATTGGGCACATACCGCTATGTACTGAGTCATGGCGATATGTTGTGTTTGAAAGACACGAAATATTTAGCTTTTCGCGACATCGTTCGTCAACCGACATGGCAGCAAGACCAACTCGCCAAACCTTTAGCGGAACGCCAAGAAATAGGCCGTCAGATGCGCTTACAAAGTCAAAAAAATCAACGCGAAGCGCTTGCTTATGTGGATGTCGATGATGATGAAGCTGCAAACTGGTTACGTACCGCCCACGCCACGACGCTGATTCACGGACATACCCATCAACCAGCTGATCATGATCTTGGAGATCATTTAAACCGCATTGTGATGACCGATTGGGACGTGCACGCTGTGCCTGCACGGGCTGAAGTTTTGCGATTAGACCAAGATGGCTTCCAACGCATTTCATTAATCTGAAAGACTTTTACTCGCCATTCAACCATGTATTCAAACGAATTGTGCGATAATCAACCTGTTATGCACTCCAGTTGAGCATATCGCCAGCACACTGCTGGGGTGTGAATACCCCGCGCATCCTTGCCAAGTCAACTTGGTTTTGCGATCTGCACTCAGGTACTTTTACCAAATTTGCTTTTTATCAGCCTTTGACTGGCGCAGCTTTCATGTTGCGACGGGCCGATTCCCAAGCGCTCTGGATGAGCGCCAATTAAATTATTAACTCATGAAATTTGAAGAACTGAACTTGGCCCCCGCCATTTTGAAAGCCGTACTCGAACAAGGCTATGACACCCCAACACCGATTCAGGCACAGGCTATTCCAGCTGTGCTTGAAGGACGCGACCTTTTAGGCGGCGCGCAAACCGGTACTGGTAAAACAGCAGCATTTACCTTACCCATGCTGCACCGCTTGAGCACCACTGAGCGTGCCAAAAGCAGATTTGGTGGCATTGGCATTCGCGTCTTAGTGCTGACACCAACGCGTGAACTGGCCGCGCAGGTTGAAGAATCTGTCCGCACTTACGGCAAATATTTAGAACTCACCTCCACCGTTATTTTTGGTGGTGTGGGTATGAACCCGCAAATCAGCAAGCTCAAAAAAGGTGTTGACATATTGGTCGCCACCCCTGGTCGTTTGTTGGATTTGCAACAGCAAGGCATGCTGGATCTTGGCCAAGTGCAAATGCTGATTTTGGACGAAGCTGACCGCATGCTCGACATGGGCTTTATCCACGATGTGCGCAAAATTTTGGCTTTGGTGCCCAAAGAAAAGCAAAGCTTGCTGTTCTCAGCAACCTTCAGCGACGAGATTCGCGACTTGGCGGCCAACTTGCTGAATGACCCCTTGCACATTCAAGTCACACCACGCAACACCACTGTGCAACGTATCACGCAAGTGATTCACCCGGTTGGTCGTACTAAAAAGAAAGCCTTGTTGGCGCACATCATCACGCAAAACAACTGGAGCCAAGTGCTGGTGTTCACGCGTACCAAATTTGGTGCCAACAGTGTTGCAGAATTTTTAGAAAAAAATGGCATCACTGCCATGGCATTGCATGGCAACAAAAGTCAGAGCGCACGTACTCAAGCTCTGTCTGGTTTTAAAAGTGGTGAGGTTCGGGCTTTAGTTGCTACTGATATCGCAGCACGTGGCATCGATATCGACGATTTGCCGCACGTGGTCAACTACGAAATCCCGAATGTCAGTGAAGACTATGTGCACCGCATTGGCCGCACAGGCCGCGCGGGTGCGGATGGTCAGGCTGTCAACTTTGTCTGCTTGGACGAAGAAGGCTTCATGAAGGACATTGAAGCCTTTACCAAACAAAACATCAACGTGGTGTTTGTCGAAGGCTTTGGCCCAGAACCTGGTGAAAAAGCCGAACCTCTAGCCATGGGTCGCCAAACCATTTGGGGCGGCTTAGGCAAACCCCCAGGCCGTGACGTGATGGCTGCAGCGGCTAAAGCGGCGCGTACGGACATGCTTAACCGCGTGCGAGAGAACCGTGCCGGCAATGGCGCGGCGCCTTCGGGTCGCGGTGGAAACACTGGCGGTGGTCGTGGCGCCAACAATGGTGGCGGGGCACGTGGTGGCCGACCAAGTCAACCGGGCCAAGGCTTTGCAGCTGATGCCAACGGTCGCCCGCCAGCACGCCCATCACAGGGTCGTGGTCGTCCATTTGGCGGCGGTGGTGGTGGTTTTGGTGGGGGCAACAACTTCAGTCAAGGCGCTAACACTGTTAATACTGGTAATGGTGGCGGCGGTTTTGGTGACGATGCCCAGCCCCGCAATGTGCGCCATGATGCAGGTCGCAATGTCACTAATTACAGCTCTAACAACCAAGCCCAACGCGGCAACAGCGGTGGTCAGCCTGACCCCTTGCGTACCAGCGTAGACAGCATGGCAGACCGTGGTCGCCGTGGTGGTAACGGTGGGAATGGCGGCAGCAATGGTGGCAACCGCAGCCGCTCTGGTGGCGGTGGCTTTGCACCACGCGGACCAAGCGGCGGCGCACCGCGCTCCTTTGGGCGTTGATCGTTACTCCAGCTTTCGCTAACATTTAGCAAGCAACAAGCGGTTTCTGTGACAACAGGA
>CBDUEA010000190.1:0-4457 GCA_965365965.1 uncultured Polaromonas sp.
CTGTTCAGCCGCTTCCAGATTGAGCACCAAATTGAGTCGGCCTACGCTCGTACGGTGCAGTTGCCGTCTGGCGGCGCGATTGTGATCGACCACACCGAGGCTTTGGTTTCTGTCGACGTCAACTCCGCCCGAGCGATTCGCGGTGGCGACATTGAAGAAACCGCCACCCGCACCAACTTGGAAGCCGCTGACGAAGTAGCGCGCCAGATGCGTTTGCGCGATTTGGGTGGTCTGATCGTCATCGACTTTATCGACATGGACGAAAGCCGGAATCGCCGCGATGTAGAAAACCGCCTGCGCGACGCCTTGCGCCAAGACCGTGCGCGCGTGCAGTTTGGCACGATCAGCAAGTTCGGCTTGATGGAAATGAGCCGCCAGCGCCTGAAACCAGCGTTGTCTGAAGGTGCATCGATTCCTTGCCCGCGCTGCGGCGGTGCCGGTCATATCCGCGATACCGAATCCAGCGCGTTGCAAATTTTGCGCATTATTCAAGAAGAGTCCTTGAAAGACAGCACCGCTTCTGTGCTGAGCCAAGTGCCGGTCGATGTAGCTTCGTTCCTGTTGAACGAAAAGCGCCAAGAGATCGCCAAAATCGAGCTCAAACAGCGCATCAACGTATTGATGGTGCCGAACAAGACACTGGAAACGCCGAACTACCGCTTGGAACGCCTGAAACCCGACGCCCCCCGCTGGGAAAACATCGAACCCAGCTAAAAAAGGGCCGACGAAGAAGAAGACCCAACCGCCGTGACACGTCGCTCACAAGAGCCAACCAACAAGCAAGTGCCTATCATCAAAGGCGTTTTGCCTGATGCACCCGCACCGGCTGCCGCGCCACGTCCTGTGGCAACTGCAGCGCCAGCCCCTGCGACGAAAGCCGCACCTGTCGCTGCAAAAACAGCTAAACCCGCTGAAAAAGGCTTTTTTGCCTGGCTCAAAGCGCTGTTTGGTGCGACTGAGCCCGTCGTCGCTGCGCCAGTGCGCGCTGCAGGGACAGACAAGCGTGAAGGTCGCCCTGATGGACGTGGTCCACGCGGTGAAGGCCAAGGCGAACGCCGAGACGGTCGCCGCAATGATCGTGGTCCACGCGGTGAAGGTCAAGGCAATGGCCAGGGCGAACGCCGTGACGGTCGCCGCAATGATCGCGGCCCACGCGCTGAAGGTCAAGGTAATGGTCAAGGCCAGGGTGAGCGTCGTGACGGTCGCCGCAATGATCGCGGTCCACGCGCTGATGGTCAAGGTAATGGCCAAGCCAATGGACAAGGACAGAGCGAGCGTCGTGATGAAGCCCGCAGCGACAGCGGTCGTGGTCCACGTGATGGCAACCGCCCGAATGGTCGCAGCCCGCGTTCAGAAGCTCGTTTGGATGCTGAAGGCAAGAAAATTGCTATTGATAATGTAGCTGACCAAGCAAATAATACGCCGGCTAATGGCAATTTAGACCTTCAAAACAAGGCTCCACGTCAAAGCAACCGCCCGGCACGTGGCGAACGCCGCGAACGCACTGAGCGTCCCGAGCGCGCTGAAGGTACGCGCACTGAGGGCGAAGTCAATGCTGAAGCCCGCTCTGACGAGCGTGGTGAACGCGCGGATCGTGGCGGCGAAGGCCAAGCCCGTAACCCACGGAATGAGCGCCGCAATGACCGTGGCCCGCGTCGCGACAACAACGAAGCGGCGGCGAACGTGAACGCAGCAGCGCCTTTGGCCGATTTATCAGCCACGGCAGATGCCAACAACACGCCAGTCGACTCTGCAGCTGCTGCGCCTACGGACGCAGCTGGCCAAGAAGGCCAACGCACCGAGCGTCGCAGCCGTGACCGCTATGGCCGTGACCGCCGCGAACGCAGCGGTGAGCGTACCGAAAATGGCGAACGCGTTGAACGCAATAACGATGCTGAAGTGCAAACCGCAGACCGTGGTCAAAGCTATTTTGCAGTTGCCAGTGGCAGCCCAGCGTTGAACGCAGGTCAAATGGTGTCGGAGCAATCTACAGTTACGGCCTTGCCTGTCATAGCTTCAGAGCCTGCACCTGCGCCTCAATCTGCACCGACACCTGCACCAGTTCCAGTAGCTGTACAAATAGCGGCGGTAGCGCCGATCCCTGCAGCACCGGCTGCACCAACGGCACCAACTGCCCCGTCAATGCCAGCCGTGACGACGTATGCCTTGCCAACGGCTGATTTGGCCGTTGTCGCCAGCAACTCGGGGTTGCAGTGGGTGGGAACGGACGCAAGTAAAGTCGCGGCTGTCCAAGCCTCTATTGCCGCAGAACTAGCTGCAGCTCCTGCACGCACGCCTCGCGAGCGACCACCTGCTGTGGTGGTTGAGTCCAGTGGACTGGTTTTGGTTGAGACCAAGCGTGACTTGCGCAATATGCAGCTGCCGTTTGAAAAAACTGAAAGCTGATTCCGTAATCTCATTAGCCGCTGTGCGCAAGCCCAGCGGCTTTTTTTTTGCAAAAATAACAATGCAGGCTTGGCCTAGAACTTGCTAATATGGTCATATGCCTATCAAAATTGCGATCAAGCACGTCACGCACTACACCTACGGCCATCCCGTTTCACTTGGGCCCCAAATTATTCGACTACGCCCTGCACCGCATTGCAAAAGTCGCATCATTTCATACACCCTCACGGTTGAGCCTGCTAGCCACCTTATGCACTGGCAGCAAGACCCATTTGCCAACTATCAAGCACGATGCGTTTTTCCAGAGAAAACAACAGAGTTCAAAGTCACGGTTGACCTTGTTGCAGAAATGTCAGCATACAACCCATTCGATTTTTTCTTAGATACCATAGCAGAGCAGTTTCCCTTTCAATACGATGCATTAACGACGCAAGACCTAGCGCCCTACTTACAAGTCGATGCATTAACCGACGCCACACCCCTGATGAAGGCTTATTTAGCCAAAGTCAGCACACAAAATCAACCCACAATTGCATTTTTAGTTGGTTTGAATCAGTTGGCACAGCAAGACATCAAATACCTCAGCCGTATGGAATCAGGCATACAAAGCCCTGAGCAAACGCTAGCCTTGCAGCAAGGTTCTTGCCGCGATTCAGCATGGCTATTGGTGCAACTGCTGCGTCACTACGGGTTGGCGGCACGCTTTGTCTCGGGTTATCTCGTTCAACTTATTCCAGAAATAAAAAATCCAAATGATCCAAACAGTGTGTCGATAGACTCCGTCGACTTGCACGCTTGGTACGAGGTTTATTTGCCAGGTGCTGGCTGGATAGGGCTAGATGCCACTTCTGGGATGATGGCGGGTGAAGGTCATATTCCGCTGGCCTGTACCCCGCGACCCGCCATCGCAGCCCCAGTCTCAGGCACGATTGAAACCAATGATGTCAGCATGGTGCATACGATGCAAGTTGTCCGTTGTTGAGACGATGTGGCTAGGTTTTGATTAAGTTCATTCACTACAATCAACGTTTAATTTCACGACTATCTTCTCGGTTAACTCAAGGAGTTTTACATGACTGTTTATACAAAATTACAAAATTTAGGCATTACTCTGCCCGACTTGGCCATTCCTGCGGCTGTTTATGTACCGTTTGTTAAAACTGGAAATTTAATTTTTTTAAGCGGTCATATTGCCAAAAAAGATGGCAAAGTCTGGGCCGGCCAATTGGGCAAGACGATTGAAACAGAGGAAGGCAAAGCAGCGGCTCGCTCCATTGCCATTGATCTGCTGGGCACATTGCATGCGGCCACAGGTGATTTAAACAAAATTAAACGCATTGTCAAAGTCATGAGCCTGGTTAATTCAACTCCAGACTTCACAGAACAACATCTTGTGACCAATGGTTGCTCTGAATTATTGGGCGAAGTTTTTGGTCCAGAGGTTGGTACGCACGCACGCAGCGCCTTTGGTGTGGCACAAATCCCGCTGGGTGCTTGCGTTGAAATAGAGCTGATTGCTGAACTTTCAGAATGACACCTCGCATGAGGTTTATTCTTTTTTGACTTTGATTTTTTAATTTTTAGTATTTACCCGTATTTAAAAGACCGATCTACAACGATCGTGCCTGTTTGAAGCAGCTATGCTATCAGCGGCACATTGATGCAAAAGGGTGACCATCCCTTTTTAACTACGCTGCGATCAATGTGCTCACACCTTAACCCTTGAGGAACCTATGCAAGCATTATTAAAATTCTCGAAAACCGTGGATTGGTTGAACAATCTGATCGGTAAGTACGTCATCTGGCTCATCCTTGGCTCAACCATCATCAGTGCAGTCAACGCCATCGTACGCAAAGCTTTCAACATCAGCTCTAACGCCTATTTAGAGGTGCAATGGTACTTATTTGCAGCCTCTTTTCTTTTGGCGGCTGGCTACACACTGCTCAACCAAGAGCACGTCAAAATTGACGTTATTTACAGCCGTTTTTCAAAGCGGAATCAAATGTGGATTGACGTTATTGGATTCATAACATTTTTAACACCCGTATGC
>CBDUEA010000191.1:0-4449 GCA_965365965.1 uncultured Polaromonas sp.
CCCCCCGCGTTCCACCCGCCGCAACGTTGACACCCTACTTGTACACGGGCATCGGTTTTGCCATGCTGGGCGGTTGGTTGGTTTTTGCGCATGTGCCCGATAGCTGGGCAATGACGGGTATGGGCATGATTGCAGTATGCGGCGCTGCTGGGGCTTGGCTGGCGGTGCGTGAAGGGCGTGTTTTGATTGTGCCGAACGAAAATTAACTCAACATCAAGAAATAAAATACATCAAACACCATGGCACAATATTTTGAAGTTCATCCCGAGAATCCTCAACAACGCTTGCTCAAGCAAGCCGTGGCTTTATTGAGCAAAGGCGGTATATTGGCCGTGCCGACTGACTCTAGCTACGCCTTGGTGTGCCAGTTGGACGACAAAGCCGCCGCCGACAAACTGCGTCAAATCCGCCAAGTCGATGACAAGCATCACCTCACACTCTTGTGTCGCGATTTGTCTGAGTTGGCCAATTACGCGCGGGTCGACAACAAGCAGTTTCGCTTGCTCAAATCCGCCACGCCTGGCCCTTACACCTTTATTTTGGAGGCCAGCAAAGAAGTGCCACGCCGCTTGAGCCACCCGCAGCGCAAAACGATTGGCTTGCGCGTGCCCGAGCATGCGGTGCTGAGCGAACTGTTGGCCTTGCATGGTTCGGCACTGCTGGCAACGACCTTGATTCCACCGGGAGAGACCGACCCTCTCAATGATGCGCAAGAGATTAGAGACCGCTTTGAAAGCCAACTTGCTGCTGTGATTGATGCAGGCGCTTGCGCTTTGGAACCTACCACGGTGGTCGATTTGACCCCGATGGATGGTGGCGATGAGCCCATCGTGATTCGCCAAGGGCAGGGCGGTTTGGCTAAGTTGGGGCTTTAAGTTTCTTGAAATTTTCCTGAGACAATGACAGTATGGACAACAATCTCATTCAAAATATTTTAATTTACGCCTTGCCCGTGCTACTGGCCATCACGGTGCATGAGGCAGCGCACGGCTATGTGGCCAAGCACTTTGGCGATAACACCGCGTATGTACTGGGTCGCGTCACGCTCAATCCGCTCAAACATATCGACCCGATTGGTACGATTTTGATGCCCTTGCTGTTGATTTTTGCAGGCAGCCCGTTCTTGTTTGGTTACGCCAAACCGGTGCCGGTGCGTTTTGGGAATTTGAACAACCCGAAGCGCGACATGGTTTGGGTTGCCCTAGCCGGGCCAGCCTCCAACCTGGTGATGGCGATTATTTGGGGCGTCTTGTTTTATCTGATGCAAGGCACCGGTGTGGACGAGTCATTCTTCCTCAAAATGGCGCAAGGTGGGGTGCTGGTGAATGCAGTGATGTTTGCCTTCAACCTGTTTCCTTTGCCACCCTTGGATGGCGGGCGTATTTTGGTCGGTTTGCTGCCGTACAAGCAAGCCGAACTGGTGTCGCGCGTTGAGCCTTGGGGCTTTTTTATTGTGATGGGTTTGGTGGTTGCAGGGGTCATTAGCAAACTCTGGATGCAACCGATGATGGCATTGACCTATGGCATATTGGAGCTGGTGCTCTCGCCCTTGTCGTTCTTGATCAAATAATAAATAGAGCGCAGTTGGTGCGTCGTTAATGAAGAGTTAGTCAATTTATGGATAAGAAAATCTCACGTGTCCTCACCGGTATCACCACCTCGGGCACGCCGCATTTGGGCAACTATGTGGGCTCGATTCGCCCGTCTGTCCGTGCGTCGTTGTCGAACGATGTGCAAAGCTTCTACTTCCTGGCTGACTACCACGCGCTGATCAAAATCGGCGAGCCAGAACGTGTGCAGCGCTCCACACTGGAGATTGCCGCTTCTTGGTTGGCGGCAGGAGTTGACCCAGAAAAAGTCACGTTTTACAGACAGTCTGATATTCCTGAAATCCCCGAGTTGACGTGGCTACTCACTTGCGTCACTGGCAAAGGCATGCTCAACCGTGCGCACGCCTACAAAGCTTCTGTCGATAAAAATCTAGCTGCTGGCCATGATGCCGATGCCGATGTAACGGCAGGATTGTTCATGTACCCGGTGCTGATGGCGGCTGATATTTTGATGTTCAACGCCCACAAAGTCCCTGTGGGCCGTGACCAAATCCAACACATTGAAATGGCCCGTGACATTGCGCAGAGTTTCAATTACCGTTATGGCGAGCATTTTGTTTTGCCAGAGGCGGCGATTGAAGCTTCCGTCGCAACGCTGCCGGGCTTGGATGGTCGCAAAATGAGCAAGAGCTACGACAACACCATCCCCCTCTTTGCGCCACGTGAGCAACTCAAAAAACTGATTGCAGGCATTGTGACCGATTCGCGTGCGCCGGGTGAACCGAAAGAGATAGAAGGCTCGGCCTTGTATCAAATTTATCAAGCGTTTGCCAGTGCAGATGAAACTGCAGCGATGCAAAAGGCCTATCAAAACGGCATTGGTTGGGGCGATGCAAAGCAAATGTTGTTTGAGCGTATCGACCAAGAGATTGCACCGATGCGTGCCACGTATGAAGCGCTGATGAACAACCCCGACAAAATTGAAGCGATCCTGTCGGCGGGAGCGCAAAAAGCAAGGCAATGCGCAACGCCATTGATTCAATCTTTGCGTCAGGCTGTAGGCTTGCGCCGACTCCAGGGCGCGACCCATGTCAAAGCAGCTAAAGCTGTGAAGCAGACCGGTCCGAGTTTTAAGCAATACCGTGAAGCGGATGCAAAGTTTTACTTCAAACTGGTTGACGCCCAAGCTCGAATTTTGTTACAAAGCATAGGGTTTAATTCACCCAAGGAAGCGGCAAGGATCATGTCACTTCTTAAAACAAATGGGTTACATGCATCAAACGGTTTGCTTGATTTTGTGAACGAGATGTCACCTTCGGAAATGGCTGAAATCAATGAAACCTTAAAGAAGGTGCAATGACACACAAGATTTATTGTAAGTATTGACAAAAGTGTGAAATTTTGTGAAAAATGTCACATAAAATTCGGTTACTGCTTATTTTGAGCAATTGTTATTTACTACGACATCGTAGAAAACAGACTTGAACCTACTTGAAAAGAAGATGACATGACCATTTATGTGATTGATGATCACCCCTTAATGCGTGAAGCCGTTGGGATGCTCCTGCGCCGTTTACGCCCAACGATGGAAGTGATTGAACTTGAACGGCTAGGTTTGTTGTCCTCTGCCATTGAGCAGCATGGCGAGCCCAGCATGTTTTCTTTAGATCTCAAGTTGCCCGATACGACGGGTGTATCTGGTATCCGACAACTGAAAAACATGTATCCCTTGGTGCCCTTGGCCGTCTTGTCCGCCTCGCCAGCCAGTGATTGGGAGGCACATTGCCTAGAGGCCGGTGCAGACATTTACATTGATAAATCAGCGGGTGCGACAGAAATCGGCGCCACCCTCAAAGGCTTGTTGTTGGCGGAAGACAGTTTTGAAGAGCCACCAGCGCCGGGTCAAAAATTGTCTAAGCGTCAGATGCAATTGTTGCTGTTGCTAAATAAAGGCATGAGCAACAAAGATATCACGGAAGAGTTGGGCATCAACGAGCACACGGTCAAGGTGCATTTGTGGCGATTGTTCCGTCGTATTGAAGTGAAGAGCAGAACCCAAGCCATTTTTTATGCGCGCCAACATGGTTTGCTCCCGCCTTGAGGTGACTTGACCCATTGAGTTGCATCTGTGACCCACTTTTAAAAACCGCAGTCTGCGGTTTTTTTGTTATGGAGACTTAGCGTCCATGCCAGCATGGGGCACGTCGATGCAAAATACGCTGCCACGTCCAACCCGCGATCGCATGGAAAAATGAAAGCCTAAAGGCTCACACAAGCGTGTCACGATGGACAGCCCTAAGCCAAACCCTTCGCTGGTGCCCGTGTGTTTGGGGGCTTTGTAAAACTCTCTGAGCACGGCGGCGTGTTGGTCTGGTGAAATACCAACGCCAGTGTCCCACACTTCAAAGCGCACGCCCTGCAACGTCGGTCTGCAGGCCAATAACACGCCACCTTTGTTGGTGAACTTGATGGCATTCATCAACAAGTTACCTAGGATGCGTTTCAGTAATTGATGGTCGGTTTGGAGCATGAAGTTACCGGCATGGAATTTTAATTTCAAATTCTGAGGAAGAATTATTTGAAGCAATGAAAAATGTTTTAGAAGAAAAAATTGATTTCGATTCACCAGAAAATTTGCATCAATATGTTGAAAATCATTTTTTAAACAGCCTGCTTATTTGCTTTAATAGCCAAAAAAACAATAACGATGTTAATATCCAAAAAGTAACAGGATATTTTATCCGATACTCATTGAGTACTGCTTTTACAATGTACTGCCCTTTTTGTAAAATAGTCATATTACTCCAGGGCACTTCATTATTGCTTACTACATATATTTTAGTACTGTCTTTTTTTGCAATGCCAATATGATATTTCTTCAAAGAATCTACATTAATGG
>CBDUEA010000192.1:0-4433 GCA_965365965.1 uncultured Polaromonas sp.
GCCCAGACAAGCGTGCCGTTCAACTCTATGTAATGCCTGCGGCGGCGAGTCTTTTGGAGAAAGTGCCCGAACCATTTTCTGGCGTACTTCCCAAAGCACTTTCTGAATTACCCACCGCAACATTGCAGCGCTTAGAAAGCGATCTTGGTCAGTTGCTTCAATTGTTGAATACCGATGAAAAAGCTGCGAAAACGCCTTTGGCTAACCTATGAGCCGAAACTGCTTTAGTTCTATAGTCAGAGCGCTCAGATATTGAAGGTTTTTACGGCACTGCTGGACGCGTAAAAATCTGTGCGTTTGTCCAAGAGAGGAATGGTGGTTCCCTTGATCCGGTTTTCTTCAAGCAACTCAAGATCAACATCTCCCACCACAATTTGTTCTTGATTGATAAAGCCTTCAGCGGCAATCCCATCGCGTGCAAAAGAAAAATCAGACGGTGTGATGATCGAAGCTTGCCCATAATGTAGACGCAAACCATTGACGGGCAAGTTGCCGACCGTGCTTGTCATGGCTACGTAGATTTGGTTCTCGATCGCTCTTGCGTGGCAGCAATAGCGAACGCGCAAAAATCCTTGCCGATCATCTGTGCACGAAGGGACAAAAATGATCTCCACACCTTCCTCAGCAGCGCGTCTTGCCAACTCCGGGAATTCAATGTCATAGCAAATCAGAATTGCGATTTTGCCAAACGGTGTTTGAAAAATCTTCAAATCATTGCCTTCGTCGCTGTGCCATTTTTCTTTTTCCCAACGCGTGCGATGAATTTTGTCTTGTACATGCACTTCCCCCGAAGGGGTAAACAAATAGGCAGAATTCAAGAGCTTGTCTTCTTGCACATGCGGATGGGTGCCGCCTATCAAGTAATAGCCATGTCGCTTGGCATGGCCTGTCAATAATTGGATATATCGGTCTGTATATTGCGATAATTCACGCACCGCAGAATGAATATTCTGGTTATCCATGAACGACAGCAACTGGGTGGTAAAGAGTTCTGGTAACAAAACAAACTGCGGTTGATAGTCTGCCGCAGCATTGAGTACAAAATCTACTTGTGTCGCAAATTCATCGAAACTGGCTACATGTCTCAATTGGTATTGAATGGCTGCAATTCTAGTTTTCATGGTCCATCAATCCAAAATTTTAGTGGGTAGAGAAGCATCATAATTCTTGTTGAGCCAAACGATCAGGCTGGCAAAACCATGTGATTCAATGTCTGAAGGTATATAGTTATCCAATATGCCGCAAAAGTCGAAATCTTGATTCAGTTGAAAGCGTAAAACGGGATCATATAGGTCACCCCAAATCACTCTTTTTGCGTAGTCTTCAGGCGACATGAGTTTTGCGTGATCTTTATAACCTGGGAGACGACCACCAGCAATGATTCTTTTAAGGTTCATGAGTCGACAAAGCTTGCGCCGTGCCTCGTAAAGCTTACGCCCTACGCCCAGCCCACGCACTTCAGGGCTGACACATACTTCAGCACCGTACAGGGTTCGACCTAATTCAATATTGTGCGTATCAAAATTGCCGTTATTGGTGATGCTTGCCCATGTATGCTGAAGGCTATAGTCATCCCAAAGGATGACCAGAGAAATAGTAAATCCTACGATCTTTCCTTTAGACTCCGCTACAAACTGACCTTGTGGGAAACGCTTCAGCAAGTCTTCAAATTGCGGCTGAGTCATGCAAGGGATGTATTTGTAGACTGCTTGTTGCAGTTTCATGGCCGACTCAATGTCGCTTCTTTTTAAATTCCGAACAGTTAGCATGTTTTAGCTCAAAAATGATTCCAATTACAGGGACTTGATTGCACTCGAAGAAGTACAGGTTAGCGTAAGGCTGCACTTATAGCAATAAGCTGCATATTTCTGTTGCATAGTGAGGCAGACTCCAGCTGAGATTGTCTGGTGTTGGATTTTTTGCCTGAACTTTGGACCACGTCTCCCGCATAACTTCATGATCTTGTCGTTGTTCTAAGAGCTTACTTAGATAGTCAAGATGCGCGCCATCGACTGCATATATTGGGTGCTTCTGAATCGATGCATAAAGATGTGCAAACCATTCTCGCGCGGATATCCAATCGCCTGTGAATGCGTTGTACAAATTAGCATTCATGCCATCTCGACATGCTAAAAACCGACTAACGCGCTGGGCGGTATTGGGGGTTGCTTTGGAAGAAAAACTCATGTTCCCATCCAAAGCCAATGCGGCACATGCCCTTGCAAAGGCGGCCATGGCTACTGCTTTGCGGACGGACAAAGGCGTATCAAAGACGCGAATCTCAACAGTTCCAAATTCGGGTTTGGGACGCACATCCCAATAAATATCCTTGAGTGAGTTTGCCAATTCAGTGGCGAATAGCTCCTCTGTTACCTCTTCCAATTCTGCCCAATCACGCAACTCAGGCATAGGCCCACCATGGGGATACATCAAAGTTTCTAGGGGGCGCGCTGCCGCAAAGCCAGTATCAGCCAACTGTAAAAATGGCGAAGCTGCAGACATCGCAATGAACAGAGGACACAAGGCTTGCAAGACATTTCCCATGCGAATAGCTGCATCTCCGTTTGGCATGCCAATGTGTACATGCATACCATAGGTTGAAAATCGTTTGGGCAAGAATCCGTATCTAGACTCCAACTCTTTAGCACGCTCGGTCGGCGCCATGATGCGTTCATTCCAAAACTGCGCCATTTGTGTGCCACCACCACGAATATCCAAATCCATTGATTTCGCAATCTGCCTAATTTGCGAAGTCAGTGCGGTGATCTCAACGGCCATCTCGTCCGCGCTGGTATGTATGGATGAATTGATCTCCATGGTTGAAAGCGTAGCCTCCAAGGAGTAGCGTTCAAGATTTTCATGCCCTGACAATTGTTCCCAAATTTTTAAGCTTGAGGGTGAGAGTAACCCCGTGGCTTCATTGACGATCTGAAACTCCAGTTCCAGTCCAAAAGTTAATGCTTCTGATTTTGCAAATTCCATGTCTACCTCCCAATTATTTAATTTAGCTCAAAATTTGGCACAGTTTTGCTGCCATCCAAATACAAATTCAAGCGCGTTTAGCGCAAACGACATGCGCGTGCTTCATGGAGGAAGCTTGCGAGGACAGGGCTATCATCAAAAGTTGCGGCAGTATCTGGCGAATGAAACTCAGGGTGCCATTGCACACCCGCCACAAAACTGCCACTGGTTTTTCGAATCGCCTCAATACGACCATCGTCTGGGCATACAGCTTCAGTATGAAAGCTAGGTGCCAAAGCTTTGATGCCTTGATGATGAATGCTATTGACTGTAAATTCTGTTTGATTTGGATACAAATTGTCCAACCAACCGCCGGGCGTGAGCTTCAGGCCATGCGTGTTCTTTTCATACAGACCATCGCTAACGTGTCGCACAGGTCCTGGAACTTGGCTGGGCAAGTCCTGCCAAAGGGTACCGCCAAAGGCCACATTGAGCAATTGCAAACCACGGCAAATCCCAAAAACGGGCTTTCCTGCCTCCACAAAAGCATGAACCAGATCCATTTCATAGCGGTCCCGCACAGAGTCGCCGTGCCACTGCGGTTCTATGGGCATTTCACCATACGCTTGCGGTGCCACATCGTTGCCGCCCTGTAGCACCAAACCATCAAGTGCATCCACATAACGTCTTAAGTTGAGATGCTCTCGGCGAACCAAACTCTCGGATTCAAACGCAGGAATCATCACCGGCAACGCTCCGCCGCTGATGAGCCACAAGGCCACCGACTGTTCAAGGTAATGCAGCGTCTTAGTCCACACGCCGCCCATGTCAAACACAGGCCCAGTCGGGTAGTAGATGCGAGCGGATACGCCAATCAGCATGGCGGGTTTGTCACTTGGGATATCTAATGTTGGTTTAAATGATTAAATTTGATTGTATTATATTTGTGCAAATGTATATCTTTGCGTTACTATTCAAAAAAACGAATCAAAGAACTTGGTGAATACTTTATAAATGGCTTGACTGATAATTTTGCGACATGGACGTATGTAAGAAAGAAGCTATTCTGCAACCATATGAATATTTAATTAATAGCAAACTATTCAATAAATACGCCGGCTACAAAGATTATTACCATTAAATTGCCTCTTGCACTCCAAATTGCAATTCCGCCAACCGTGCATACAGTCCCCCTTTAGCCACCAGCTCAGCATGTGTCCCTTGCTCGATGATTTGGCCGTGGTCTAGAACGATGATGCGGTCGGCTTTTTGAACGGTGGCTAGGCGGTGGGCGACGACCAAGGTGGTGCGGCCGGCCATGGCGGACTCTAGCGCGGCTTGAACCATGCGCTCACTTTCGGCGTCCAAGGCGCTAGTGGCTTCGTCCAACAGCAGCAGCGGAGGATTCTTCAACATAGCGCGGGCGATGGCGATGCGTTGGCGTTGACCGCCAGACAGGCGCACGCCACGCT
>CBDUEA010000193.1:0-4433 GCA_965365965.1 uncultured Polaromonas sp.
GTTGTTATGAAATCTTAACTGTCTGCCATTCAAAAACTCTCTTCCAAACAAGCCCCGCAGATTCATGCCAACTTTATTGACTCCAATTTCATGAAGGTCAATACAACCCCATTTGGCAGTTTACTTATTAAGAAATAACCATGTCCATTATTTACAGAAAATCACTCAAGGGCATCGACGAGGTCGCTTTTAAGTCGTCAGGGTTACCAATGCGTCTCACAAGCTATCTGCTGGCAGTGGACGGAGAAAGCAATATCGAGCAGTTGGCAGCCCAAAATCCGCAGTTACCTTCCTTGATCATGGTACTCCAGGGCTTGCTGGAGCAAGGCTTTCTGGAGGTAGCAGGCACCTCGGTCAACGTGGTGGACATTGCGCCTTTGAGGGTATCCAACGGAACATCGACGTTCACAAACAGGCTCCAACAGGTGCCAGCTCCTTTACAAGCCTCTCCAAAGCAACAGTTGGATCTGGAAAACTATAAATCCAATATGGCGCGCGATGTAGCAGCGCTACTGGGAGCCGATGCCGCTCCGGTAATTCAGAAAATACAAGGCTGTCAGAGCCGGGACGATTTATTTTCAACCATGATGGGCATCAAGAAAATCATCACCATTTATGTTAATCGCGATGCTGCTGAAAAATTCTTCACTCGTCACCAATCACTTTCTAGCTAGCCTAAACGCAAAACTAGATATTCAAAATATTTAAACTGGAGCAACTATGCAATTCGACCTTATTATGGCGACGCAATTTTCATTCTTGATGGCTTTTTTGGGAATGCTGGGCGGCGCTTATTATTTCGCACTTATTAAAAGTACCTTGCCAATGGAGCATCAGGGTAATGCGGCAACCTCTTCGGTTTATTGCATGATGGCTTCCATCATGTACGCCTATATCAACCTCAAGTACGGCATTGGAACTACAACACTTGCTGAAGGTGATTACCCCACAGTTTTGCGTTACATCGACTGGCTGGTCACCACACCACTGATTGTTAACAAGTTTCCAGAAATGCTTGGCGGCGAAGAAGCGCCTGCTGTAGCCTTGCTGGTGATCATTGCCGACATCATGATGATTTTGTTTGGTTTTGCAGGCGAAACGTCTATTAACTCTGCCAAGGGTGCTACTGTTATTGGTTGGGCCATGTTTGGTGTGGGTTGCCTGGCTTGGATGTTCATCATCTTTGTACTCTACACGGCTGTGACCAATGCGTCAGCCAACAAACTGGGGCCAGTCAAGGCAGGATTAAGCCGCCTCAAGCTTTTCATCGTGTTTGGTTGGGCCATTTATCCGCTCGGGTTTCTGCTCTCGCTCATGTCTAACAACCCAGAAATGCGTGTGGCACGGGAGCTGGTCTATAACTTTGCCGACCTGTTTAATAAAGTAGGTTTTGGTTTGGTGGCTGTTTACGCCGTCCGTCAAGTGATGCGCGAGGACAAAATCCGCGAAGCCATGGCGCAGCTTTAAATACTGTCGCAGTGTTCATAAAGAAACGTTAGCAGATGGCTGTTGTCACTCCTTGCCCGCCCCGTAGCGCCATAGTTATTGGTGCAGGATTTGGCGGTTTGGCCACGGCCATCAGACTTGCTGCACGCGGTGTGCAGACCACCGTAGTGGATCGTTTAGAAACGCCTGGGGGCCGGGCGATTCAGTTCGTCCGCAATAAGGGCGGGCAGACATTTCGTTACGATGCCGGCCCCACGGTATTGACTGCGCCCATCCTGTTTGAAGAGCTTTTCAGCCTGCTTGGCGAACGCCTTGAAGACCACGTGGAGTTGATGCCAGTCAAGCCCTGGTACCAAATGCGCTTTGCTGATGGAAGCCAATTGGACTACGGCGGCACAACCGAGCAGATTCAGGCTGAGATTTCTAAATTTTCGCGTGAAGATGCTTTGGCCTATCCGGCTTATCTGGCCCATTCACAACGTTTGTTTGAAAAGGGCTATGAAGAGTTGGGCACGCAACCCTTTCTGGATTGGCGCTCCATGCTCAAGGCACTGCCGGCAATGGCAAGTTTGCGGGCAGACCGCTCGGTGTATGCGCTGACAGCGCGCTATTTCAAGCACGAACACATTCGCAGAGCCTTTAGCATCCAGCCCTTGCTGGTCGGCGGCAACCCTTTTGATACCACCAGCATTTATAGCCTGATTCATTATCTGGAGCGCAAATGGGGCGTATGGTTTGTGCGCGGTGGCATGGCCCGGTTGGTACAAGCCTTGACTGCGCTGGCAAGCCGCCACGGCGTGCAGTTTCACTGGAAGTCTGAAGTGAATTCCATTAACGTTCACGAAGGTATTGCACGCAGCGTACAACTGCATGACGGACGTACCCTTGAGGCTGACACC
Source organism: uncultured Polaromonas sp. (assembly GCA_965365965.1). Classification (GTDB taxonomy): domain Bacteria; phylum Pseudomonadota; class Gammaproteobacteria; order Burkholderiales; family Burkholderiaceae_C; genus Aalborgiella. Next base: position 2,346 of record CBDUEA010000193.1, read on the forward strand.
ATCGTTTGCAATGCTGATCCGGGCTATGTGCTCAGTCAGCTTTTGCCGCCAGCCTACCGCCAACCTGGAATCATTAAAACGAAGCAGTATTCGATGAGTTTGTTTGTCTGGTACTTCAGCACCAATAAAACCTATCCGGCGGTGCCACACCACACCATCTTGTTTGGGAAAACCTACCGTGAGGTGCTCAAGAAAATTTTTAACACAGGCGAGCTTCCTGATGACCTGAGCATTTACCTGCATCGTCCCGGCGCCACTGACCCCGGCTGCGCACCTGAGGGGCATGACAGTTTTTATGCCTTGGTGCCTGTTCCCAATCTGTCGAGCGATATTGACTGGGATAGCGTTTCAGAAAATTTCAAGGCCAGTTTGAAAGCTGACATTGCACAGCGCGCGCTTCCTGGCCTGGAGAATCACATCGTTGATGAGTTCCACATCACACCTGAATACTTTTCTAAAGAGCTATTGTCGCCCTTGGGCTCAGGCTTTTCCATTACGCCTACCTTGATGCAGTCTGCTGGCTTTCGCTTTCCCAACCGTTCTCCCAAAATTTCTAACCTTTACTTTTCTGGAGCTGGCACGCATCCAGGCGCTGGTGTTCCCGGAGTCGTCACCTCTGCCAAAGTGGTTGAGCGCCTGATCTACGGAAGTGTGCAATGAGCGCGCAAGCCGTGATGGATCAGCATGCCAAGTCTTTTTCATGGGCCGCGCGCTTTCTTGCGCCCGCCGCTCGTAGAGACGCTGCGCAACTTTATGTTTTCGCGCGTCTGGCTGACGATTTGGCGGACGAAGAAAGTCTTGGAGAGGTAGCTGTGCGCATGCAGCTACTTGGCGCCTTGCGCACGGCAGTGTTGCAGCCCGATAAAGGTGACGAACTTGGACAGCGCGTGGGTAATCTGTTGCTGGGCCATGGCGTGAGACCCGAAGTTATTTCTAGCTTCATGGACTGCTTGGTGCAAGACGCGGGCGAACGACACATTCAAACCACGCAAGAGTTGCTGCAATTTGCTTACGGCGTAGCCGGCACGGTGGGGCAAATGATGTGTCCCATTTTGGGCGTTGCTGCCCATGCGCAGGTTTATGCAATGGCTTTGGGCGTCGCCATGCAGCTAACCAATATTGCCCGCGACGTGGTTGAAGACGCAGCGCGCGGGCGCTGCTACCTGCCAGCGCAATGGGGTGTCAATGCGCAAGCCTTGCAAGCACCTGCCAACAGCGTGCAAGCCAAGGAGGCTTTTGCAGCAATTGAAAAAATCCTGCTGCTGGCTGACGACTTTTATATTTATGCCCAGCAAGGTCTGGTTCATATTCCCGCAGCCAATCGCCGCGCCATACACATTGCCTCAGCTTTATATCGAGGCATTGGTCAAAAAATCTTGAGGCGCGGCCACAGCCATTATTGGCAGGGCCGAACATCCCTTGGAAAACTCGAAAAAGTACTGTTAATTTGTGGCAGTTACTTTGGAAAAGGCAAATTGCCCGAGTCCGGTTTACGCGATGTGGTGAAACAAGATTTGCATCATCTTTCAGGCATTCCAGGCTTTCCAGGCTTTCCAGCAGGAGCCTGACGTCGTGTCACAGGCGGCCTTTGATATTGTCATCGTAGGCGGCGGACTCAGCGGCTTGGCCTTGGCAGCAGAACTGGCGAGCCCCGAGTTTTCCAATTTACGTATATTGCTGCTGGAGCAGCGCAGCAGCTATAAGCGCGACCGCACCTGGAGTTACTGGAGAACGGCCTCTCACGCCTATTCTCATTTGGAGCGCATGCGCTGGCTGCAGTGGCGTGTCAGCCAAGAGCAAAGCCGCTGCACGCACACCAGTACCACCGCCTATTGCAGTTTGGATGCGGACGCTTTTTACCAGTCAGCGCTTGACACGATTGGCAAGAGCCAACATGTTGAAGTTCGCTTGGACACTTGCGTGCTGGAGATCAAGGGCGGTGAATTGCCTACAGTTCGCACGGCAACGGGGCAGATTTGTGCGCACTGGGTGTTTGATGCACGTCCCCCAGCGCGCTACACGGGCAACCCGCTAGTTCAGCAGTTTTTGGGTTGGGAGGTACAAACCTCTTCAGACGTATTTGATGCC
>CBDUEA010000194.1:0-4425 GCA_965365965.1 uncultured Polaromonas sp.
GCCTTTGGTGCTGGGGCCGAAAAAGCTGTTGTAGTCGACTTCTTGAAACGCCTCGCGGTCGCGGGTGTCACTGGCCACATCGCCGACAAACAGAACCATCGGTGTGGAGTCTTGAAATGCGGTGTGCACGCCAATGGACGCATTGGTTGCGCCCGGACCGCGCGTTACAAAGCACACGCCGGGGCGACCGGTTAGTTTGCCGGTGGCCTCGGCCATGAAGGCGGCACCACCTTCTTGGCGGTTGATCACAAACTGAATGTTCTCTTGGTAAGCATGAAAGCCATCTAAGACTGCTAAATAACTTTCACCTGGGACTCCAAACGCGTGGGTCACGCCTTGCGCTATCAAACACTCCACCAACAAATGGCCTGCGATTTGAGTTGTCATGCTTCTTCTTTTTCTATTTATCTAGCCACGGTACGCTGCCCAACGCCCAAGGCCGCACCCACACTGAGCAACAAGACGAACGCCGCGCCGTACAAGCAGGCGCTGTAAAAACCTCGGTCCATCAAAGCGCCAAAAATCACGGGCGATATCGCAAAGCCGACATCCAAGCCCGAGTAGACCGTGCCATACACCCGACCTGTCGCCCCTTTGGGTGTGGCCTTTTTAATCATCATGTCACGGCTGGGGCCACCAATCCCCACTGCAAAACCTGTGGCAGCCAAGCGAACCATGGTGCCGGTTGCACCCAATATAACCGTGGCACAAATGTCAAGTAGCACCGCCCCAGCCGTCATGGCCCAAGCGACCGCTTTGTCGCTGTTCTTTTGTCTGGCTGCGATAAAACCGCCAATAAAAATACCCACCGCACCGCACAGCATATAAGCCGTTAAAGTCGCTGTTGCCAGCTCAAAGCTGATGCCGTGCAGTGCTTTCAAAATCGGCACTGAAAAGCTCTGCACCACCGCCAAAGTCATGGTGGAGAGAAAAAAGAAACCAAAACACCACCAAACGACGGGCAATTTCAAAAAAGCCAAATCATGTGGTTTCGCCTGTGCACCATGCTCTGGCTCGGCATGTACCACCACTTCTGTTTTCAAACTCTCTCGGTTGATCCATAAGATAAGCAAAACGGCTGCATAAAGCACAGCAGCAGCCAAGTAGGCCGTACGCCAGCTCGACAATGCGGTGATTCCCGCATAAAAAACAGGGGCCAATGCCCAGCCGAGGTTGCCTGTTAAACCATGGGCACTGAATGCGTGGCCCAAGCGTGGTGGGGAGACGCGCTGGTTCATGATGGTGAAGTCGCAGGGGTGAAAGGGCGAATTACCCAAGCCAGCCAAAGCTGCAGCAAGTACCAACCACGGGTAACCTGTTGCAGAGGCGGCAACCAGTGCGGCCAAGACAAACAGACCGATCGCAGAAAAAAGCACAGGTCGCGCGCCGACTTTGTCGACCAAAAAACCTGCTAAGGCTTGCCCAATACCAGAAACAACAAAAAACGTGGTGACCAGCAAACCCAGCTCAGAAAAACTTAACGCAAATTCTTGCTTGAATACCGGAAACAAGGGCACCAAGAGCATGTGCGAAAAGTGCGAAATGGCATGCGCCAAGCCAACCAAGCCGATGATCTTGGCATCTTGGGCTAAGGGAACAATGTCGGAAACAGTGTTGGAAGCGGGCGAGCGCGCGCTATCAAGTATGGCAGTATTCATGCCAGCATGATAGCAAGCCTGCGGTGACTTAGCGCGCCACCAAGTTTTTACTTAATGAGATTAGTCTGAAGAACGCGATGGGCGCGACTCTACATCCGTCACGTCATGGGTCACTTCGTGCGTTTTCATTCTCTGATCAAGCGGTTCTTTGGCTTTGTTAGACCAAATATCACTGGCTGATTTGAAAGCGCCCCAATTCCCACTTCGTCCACTTTGTCCGCCATGACTCTGTGAAAATTTGGCAAAAATGAAGGGGGTGATCGGTTTACCCGTCAATTGCCCCCACACATACCTCAGTCCCCATACCAAGCCTGCTACGGTGATGGCAAACAAGAAGCTAGCAAGCAAAATCAGCCCGCTGACGATCCACACCACTCGCAACAGTAAACCTAATACAGTAGACATAGGGTTGCTCATTTCTGTTTAAAGACAAATTGTCCTGGCGCTTGAATAGGGTCAACGCTCACCGCTATTGTAGTCTTAGGTAAGAATTGTCCCTCCAAAATCAGCTTAGACAGTGGGTTCTCAATACGCTGCTGAATCGCTCGTTTCAATGGACGCGCGCCAAACACAGGGTCAAAACCCACTTTAGCTATTTCAGCCAAGGCCGGCGCAGACACATCCAAGGTCAACTCCATCTTGGCCAAACGCGCTTGCAAGATTTTGAGCTGAATCGCAGCAATCGATTCAATCTCTTTCACGCCCAAGGCATGGAAGACCACAGTTTCATCAATCCGGTTCAAAAACTCGGGCCGGAAATGGTCTTTCAACTCATCCCACACCGCATCTTTGATCTCATCGTAGGGTTGACCCACCATCGCTTGGATTTTGTGCGAACCAATGTTGCTGGTCATCACAATCACAGCGTTTTTAAAGTCCACGGTACGGCCCTGACCATCGGTCAGTCGGCCATCATCGAGCACTTGCAACAGCACGTTGAACACATCGGGATGCGCTTTTTCAACCTCATCCAGCAAAATGACGCTGTAAGGCTTGCGGCGCACGGCCTCAGTCAAATAACCGCCTTCTTCGTAGCCCACGTAGCCGGGTGGCGCGCCAATGAGACGCGCAACCGAATGCTTCTCCATAAACTCGCTCATGTCGATGCGAATCAAATGGTCTTCTGAGTCAAACAAGAAACCCGCCAAAGCTTTGCACAGTTCCGTTTTACCCACGCCTGTGGGGCCGAGGAACAAGAACGAGCCAGTTGGACGGTTCGGGTCCGACAAACCCGCACGTGAACGCCGAATTGCATTGGCTACCGCCGTGATGGCTTCTTCTTGACCGACCACACGGTCATGCAATTTAACTTCCATTTGCAGCAACTTGTCGCGCTCACCCTGCATCAGCTTGCTCACAGGGATACCCGTCGCACGTGCCACAACCTCGGCAATTTCTTCAGCGCCCACTTGGGTACGCAACAAACGCGGCGTCGAGGTTGAACCTTCTTCTGCCGCTTGCGCTTCTTTCAAGCGTTTTTCCAATTCAGGCAGCTTGCCATATTGCAGCTCGGCTACTTTGTTGAAATCACCTTTGCGCTTCAAGTCTTCAATCTGGAACTTGACCTTCTCCATGTCTTCCATCACGGTTTTAGAACCCAAAGCTTGTGCTTTTTCAGCCTGCCAAACTTCATCTAAATCCGAGATTTCTTTTTGCAGCGTCAAAATCTCTTCTTCTATCAAGCCAAGACGTTTTTGTGAAGCTTCGTCTTTCTCACGTTTCACCGCTTCGCGCTCAATTTGAAGCTGAATCAAACGACGGTCGAGCTTGTCCATCACCTCGGGTTTGGAGTCCAGCTCGATCTTGATTTTGGAGGCGGCTTCGTCAATCAAATCAATCGCTTTATCAGGCAAAAAGCGGTCTGTGATGTAGCGGTGGCTCAACTCAGCGGCAGCCACAATCGCAGGGTCGGTGATTTGCACGCCATGGTGCACTTCGTACTTTTCTTGCAAGCCGCGCAAAATCGCAATCGTCGCTTCAACCGTTGGTTCACCGACCAAAATCTTCTGAAAGCGTCGCTCTAAAGCGGCGTCTTTTTCAATATACTTGCGGTACTCGTCCAAGGTGGTTGCGCCCACGCAATGCAACTCGCCCCGTGCCAAGGCAGGCTTGAGCATGTTGCCAGCGTCCATCGCGCCCTCGGCTTTACCCGCACCCACCATGGTATGCAACTCGTCGATAAACACAATGGTCTGACCTTCGTCTTTGGCCAAGTCCTTCAACACGGTTTTCAGGCGCTCTTCAAACTCACCACGGAATTTGGCACCCGCCAACAACGCTGCCATGTCCAAGCTCAACACGCGTTTTCCTTTGAGTGAATCAGGCACTGCACCTTCCACAATGCGCTGCGCTAGCCCTTCCACAATCGCCGTTTTACCGACGCCAGGCTCGCCAATCAAAACGGGGTTGTTTTTGGTGCGGCGTTGCAGCACTTGAATGGCACGTCGGATTTCATCGTCGCGGCCAATCACGGGGTCGAGCTTGCCCATGCGGGCGCGCTCGGTCAAATCGATGCAGTATTTTTTGAGCGACTCGCGCTGGTCCTCAGCATCCGCGCTGTCCACGTTTTGACCGCCGCGTACGGAGTCAATCGCTGCCTCTAAGGATTTGCGGCTTAAACCATTAGTTTTGGCCAACTTGCCCAAATCGCCTTTAAAGTCGCACAAAGCCAGCAAAAACAGCTCGCTAGCGACAAACTGGTCGCCCCGTTTCATGGCTTCTTTTTCAGTGCTTTGCAGCAAACTCAGCAAGTCACGTCCCGGTTGCA
>CBDUEA010000195.1:0-4398 GCA_965365965.1 uncultured Polaromonas sp.
ACTTTGGTGGTGATGGGCAGCAGCATCGCTACCGCCACTGCGGGGCCAATACCCGGCAGCACGCCAACCGCCGTGCCCACAGCGCAGCCGATCAAACACCACAATAAATTTATCGGGGTTGCGGCTGTCGCAAACCCCATCATCAGTTGGTTCCAGACGTCCATCAAATCCACCCCGTTGTTGTCAAGCCGGGCAGGTTGATCGCCAGCAGTTTCGTAAACATCCAATACACGGGCGCAGCAATGGCGGCACCAATCAACAGGTCTTTGATGAATTGTTTGACATCAAAACCAACCTTATCAACCTCAGCCGTGCGCAAGCCCCGTACCGCCAAAGCAAAGCACAAGGTACAACTCAATATGAATCCGATGGTGGTGATCAAAGCGGCGTTGGACAGCAAACCGGCAGACATCCAAGCGAAACCAGACCAAAATCCGCGCTCAGCACCGGGTGCTTCTTCCAAATTGCGAAAACCACCCTTGCGCGTTCCCAAAAAAGCCAACACCCCACAGATCATCAAGACCGCGGACACCAGGCCCGGTAAAAAATTGGGACCCACGCCGGAGTAACCCGCCTCAGAGGGAATCAAGGTTGCGCCTACGGCCATGGCAGCGCCCAACACCAAAATGCCGCAACCTATCAGAGTTTGGGTGTTGCTGCTTTTTGGCGAAGATGCGTTGCCCGCAGATGCGCTACCATTACTCACGATGTCATGCCTGCCAAGTGCATGGTGCCGCGCAATGCCGCAAAATCGCTGTCAACAAAATCGTCAAACGCTTTGCCCGTCAAGAGCGCAGGGGTCCAGCCATTTTTTTCCAGCGCTTCCGTCCAGGCTTTGGTCTTGGTCGCTTTCACGACAATCTCGGTCAAAGCGGCACGTTGTTCAGCACTGATACCCTGTGCGCCATAAACGCCACGCCAGTTGCCCAACACCACGTCATAGCCTTGCTCTTTCATCGTAGGCACGGCGATGCCAGGCAAACGCTTTTCAGATGTCACGCCAATCGCACGCATCTTGCCAGCCGTAATGTACTCTGCAAACTCGCTGTAGCCGCTACCGCCGACTTTGACGTTACCACCCAAAATAGCCGCAGTAGCCTCACCACCGCCACGGAAGGCGACGTAATTGACCTTCTTAGGATCGACACCTACCAAGCGGGCCAGCATGGAGGCTGAGATATGCTCCGTAGAGCCCTTGGAGCCACCACCCCACGTGATGCTGCCGGGGTCTTTTTTCATCTGCTCGACCACGTCTTTCATGGTTTTCAGAGGTGAATTGGCGGGGACAACGAACACGTTGTATTCGCTGGTCAAACGCGCAATCGGGGTGACCTTATCCAAACCCACTGGTGGCTTGCCCGTGATGATGCCACCCAACATCACCGCACCCATCACCATCATTGAATTGGCATCCCCTTTGGTGGCATTGGCAAATTGCGCCAAACCTATGGTGCCCGCTGCGCCGCCTTTGTTGTCGTACTGAACCGTATCGGCGGCTTTAGATTCAACCATGGCTTTACCCAAAGCGCGACCTGTGGTGTCCCAGCCGCCCCCCGGGTTAGCAGGAATCAACATTTTGATGTTTGCAGCTGCATGCGCCGTCATAGGCAAAGCACCTGCGGCAGCTAACGCAGCCAAAGATTTTAAAAAGGTATCGCGACGCATGGCAAACTCCTGTTAGATTCAAAATAGGCAACAATTAACTCAAGGTATGAATATCAGGATCATCCTGATATTGGCTGTCATTCTGCTGTCGGATAGACAGGTTTTTGCTAGGTAAAAACACCCATGCCGCGCCATCTCTTAATTTCTGTAGAGTACGGACTGTGAAACTTCTCATCATCGAAGACGATTTGGCCATGCAAACAACGCTGCAACGCGCTATGAGTGCACGCGCCATCACGGTAGCGCTGTGTGGCGATGGCTTGCTTGCCATTGATATGTGGCGTCATCTCGCGCCTGATGTCGTTTTATTGGACCTTACTTTGCCTGGCCAAGACGGCTTGCAGGTTCTAACTCAAGCACGCCAATCAGGTTTGCGCACGCCCGTGTTGATTTTGACGGCGCGCGGTACGGTGGGCGATCGCGTGATCGGTCTGAACACGGGTGCAGATGACTATTTAGCCAAGCCCTTTGACCTAGACGAGTTAGAAGCCCGACTGCGCGCTTTACATCGACGCAATGCCAACGCTTCCAATGAGGCCTCAACCAACATCTTGGCGGCTGGCAAGTTGCGGTTTGAAAAAACCAGTGGCGCCGTCTATTGGGAAGATCAAGTGCTGGATCTGACCCCGCGTGAACTAGCGTTGCTACATACCTTGATGCTTAAACTCGGCCATGCAGTCAGCAAAGAGCAGTTGTTTGAGCAAGTTTTCCCGAACGCTTCGGAAGTACAGTATGAGGCTGTTGAAGTAGTGGTCTACCGATTGCGAAAAAAACTGACAGGTTCAGGCGTTAAGCTGATGACGCTGCGCGGTCTTGGCTACTTGCTTAAAGAAGACTCCTTCGCATGAACACGGCCTATGCACACAACACCTCATTGCGGCGCGTATTATTATTGGGAATTTTATTGCCCATCGTTCTATTTGTGACGTTGGACACTTTTTTCCTGTATCGCCATTCTTTAGCAGCCATCAACACCGCTTACGACCGCACCTTGCTGGCAACGGCCAAATCTATTGGTGAATTACTCAAGGTAGAAGGCACGGGCGCACAAGCAAAATTCAGCACTGCCATTCCTTATTCAGCCTTAGAGGCTTTTGAAGCAGACAACCGCAGCCGCATGGTCTACCGCGTCTCCAATGTCGACGGCACCTTGGTCGATGGCTTTGCAGACTTACCCATGTGGCAGGGGAAATTGCCTGACCAAGGGCCATATGCCGCTTTGGTAGATTTTTATGACAGTGTATTCAGGGGCGATGCGATTCGCATGGCAGTGTTGCTGCAACCTGTGGCCAGTGAGCACGGGCTGGGCATGGCGGTGATTCAAGTGGGTGAAACTTTGGAACTGCGGCAAACCTTAGCGCGCCAAATTTTGACAGACACATTGTGGCGACAAGCGCTGCTGGTTGCCGTTTTAGCCGGCATGGTGATTTGGGTTGTGCAACGGGCGACGCGTCCCGTGCGTCGCCTGAGTTTAGAGTTGCGAGCTCGGTCTGCGGGTGATTTGACGCCCATCACAGCCACCGATGCGCCGCGTGAGCTGCAACCGCTCCTGGTTGCGACCAATGAGGTGATGACACGGCTCAAGCACCTGCTCGAACACCAAAAACGTTTTGTTCGCGACACCTCGCACCAGTTGCGCACGCCGCTTGCCGTTCTCAAAACCCAAGTGCAATCTGCCTTGCGTGGCGATGTGGAACCTCACATTGCGTTGGCTGAAATGAAGCAGACTGTTGAACGCGCAACACAACTGGCCAATCAGATGCTGGCGCTTTCCAAAGTGGAGCAACTGCGCCAGCAGGCCGATGTCATCACCCTAGACTGGAGCAAAGTGCTGCGCGAAGTGACCTTGGACATTTCACCACTGATTGCCGAAAAGGACCTTGACTTCGAAATCGACACCGCAACAGCCACCGTGCAGGCACATGACTGGATGTTGCGTGAACTCTCGCGCAACTTGTTACACAACGCGATCAAGTACAGCCCCCAACAAGGCGCTTTGAAGGTGCAACTCAGTTTGCACAAACAGCAGGTCGAGTTACGTATCTCAGACGATGGGCCCGGTATTTCTGCCGAGTTGCGTCCACGCTTGTTTCAACCTTTTTCAGCGGGTGACATCCTTACTGGTTCGGGTCTGGGACTGGCTATATGCCTAGAAATCGTGCAAGCCTTGAACGGCAGCATCAGGCTGGACAACCGCTTGAAAGATAGCGTCGTTATTGGCTTGGATGCTGTCGTGCTGCTACCGTTGATGACTACGACGAGTTAGCCTGTACGCAAGCGGCACAAATACAAGCCAAATTTCGCCGCTCGGCTGGGATTTTGGTCAATAAACCTTCATCAAAGCACCCCTGAAAAGCAGGCGTGCTGCACCAGCAGGTGGATTGTTTGACGCCGGTGGTGCGCTCGGTTTCCATCGCACACTGATTGCTTTGACCGCAAAGTGGACACTTTGTGGGGTCGATTGCTTGCTCCAGGGTTGAAATTGTCGCCATGCACCTAATTTAACTCAAGATAAACTCGGGTAGATTTATTTCTTAATCACCTTTTTCAATTTTCAAGACTGCAATACTGACATCATGACCAAGCAAACGCTCTCCTTTCAAGCCGAAGTAGCCCAACTTCTGCACCTCGTGACTCACGCGCTGTACTCCAACAAAGAGATTTTCATGCGCGAGCTGATCTCCAACGCCTCTGACGCTTGCGACAAGCTGCGCTTTGAAGCGCTGAACGACC
>CBDUEA010000196.1:0-4376 GCA_965365965.1 uncultured Polaromonas sp.
CCCAGCGTCTTGGCGACGCGCTCACGATCTAGCGGGTAGCTGGTGCCAGCCAAGGCGGCTGCGCCCAAAGGCAGGCGGTTGACGCGGCAGCGCACATCCAGCATGCGCTCGGCGTCGCGGCTGAACATCTCTACATACGCCAGCATGTGGTGACCAAAGCTAACCGGCTGCGCGACTTGCAAGTGGGTGAAGCCGGGCAAGATGACGTCGACGTTTTTATCGGCAATGATCAACAAGGCTTTTTGCAGCTCGATCAGCAAGTCGCCAATCAGGTCAATTTCACCGCGCAGCCACAAGCGTACGTCGGTGGCGACTTGGTCGTTGCGGCTGCGGCCGGTGTGCAGGCGTTTGCCAGCATCACCCACCAGCGTGGTCAAACGCGCCTCGATGTTGAGGTGAACGTCTTCTAAATCCAATTTCCACTCAAACGCACCAGATTCGATTTCTGCGCTGATTTGACCCAAGCCTTGTTGAATCGATGCATGGTCAGCACTTGAGATGATTTTTTGTGCTGCAAGCATTTCAGCATGCGCCAACGAGCCTGCAATGTCGGCTTGCCAGAGGCGTTTGTCGAAAAATACGCTAGAGGTGTAGCGTTTGACCAAGTCGCTCATGGGCTCAGAAAACAGAGCCGACCAGGCTTGGGATTTTTTATCGAGTTGATTTTGTTGCATAACTTTGTAGCTTAACTTTGTTGCAAGGGTGTGACAAATATGGCACGAAGAAAGGAAGCTAAAGCACGGAATACCGAACTTTGACAAATATGCCTCTATTATCGTGCCTCAAGAAGCCCTTTCACTCAACTTTCATCAACTGCGGTAACTGACCCAAAGCTGTGTCTCAACAAGCGCCCTCCTCCGTTTTGATTTTTGACGCCTGCAAGGTGGGTGTGGTGCTGCGCACCGTGCTGTTTGTGCAGGCCGTTTTAGGCGTTTCGGTGATGTTTACGGAGGGCAATTTTGTGGCTTGGTTGACCCGTTTGGCCTTGGTCACCGGTGGCGCTTTGCCCGGCACGTTGGTGTGGTTGATTGTGGCTTGCAGCTTGAAACATCGTTTGCAGCGCCTGCCACGGTTGACACAATATGCTGCGGGCATTGGCTTGGGGGCTCTGTCAGGCCTCTACGCTTGCGGTATGTTGCTCCTCGCTTCTGACATGGACAATGCACCTTGGCTGGCCAGTGCCTTTGCTGGCGGCTTGTTTGCAGCAGCCTTGGTTGCCGCCTTGGAATGGCGCGCCAAAGGCCGCACGCCAGCGGCAACAGCAGCACGGCTGGCTGAATTGCAATCGCGGATTCGACCGCATTTTTTGTTCAACACCCTCAACAGCGCGATTGCTTTGGTCCGCCAGCAACCCGCGCAGGCCGAAAGCCTGCTGGAAGATTTGAGCGATTTGTTTCGCCATGCCTTGGCTGAACACGGCGATACCGTGACTTTGGCGCAGGAAATAGACTTGGCCAAGCATTATTTGTCGATTGAGCAAGTGCGTTTTGGGGCGCGTATGCAAGTGCAGTGGACGCTAGACCCTGCCGCCAATAACGCCATGCTGCCACCGCTGCTGCTGCAACCCTTGGTTGAAAACGCCGTTCGGCATGGGGTTGAGCCGAGCAGCGAGCCTGTCCAGATTCATATCCTGACGCAGCGTCAATCCAGCAAAGTGGTAATTGAAATCAGCAATACCTTGCCGCAAAAAAACACCTTCAACGCTGACCAAGCTATCAACCACGGCATCGCCTTGAACAATGTACGTGACCGGTTACGGCTGCTGTACGACGTGGAAAGTAGCTTTCGAGCTGGTGCTAAGACGGGAACTAAGGCGGGGCAATACCTTGTTCGTATTGAATTGCCCGTAGCATGAAAAAAATTAACGTTTTGATTGTTGACGATGAGACTTTGGCCAGACAGCGGCTACGTACACTGTTGGGCGACTGCACAGAGCCGAGTGTCAGCATTGCAGGCGAAGCGGCCAGTGCGCAAGAAGCAACCCTGTTGCTACAAAGCATGCAGGTTGACGCCATTTTGCTGGATATCCACATGCCCAAAGTTGACGGTTTGTCTTTTGCACAAAGTTTGCAACACATGCCTCACCCACCGTCTGTAATATTCATCACCGCGCATGCCGAGCACGCGGTGGAAGCCTTTGACTTGGCAGCGGCGGACTATTTAACCAAACCGGTTCGGCTTGAAAGACTGCAAAAAGCACTACAAAAAATAGAGCAAAAAAATGAATCAATACGACGGCTAGAAGCTGATCAACCTGACACACCTGAAGAAGCGCTGATTATTCAAGAGCGTGGCGTGACCGAACGCGTGCCCTTACGTGAAGTCTTGTATCTCAAAGCCGAATTGAAGTACCTGACGGTGCGGACCGCTCAAAAGAGCTATCTGTTGGAAGGCAGTTTGAATGAACTGGAGGCACTTTACCCTCAGTACTTCTTGCGCATTCACCGCAACGCCTTGGTGGCACGCGGTGCGATGCGAACCTTAGAAAGGCACATGGACCCGGTTGAAGGTGAAGTATGGGCGGTCCGACTGTCTGGCCTTGATGAAGTGCTTTTGGTATCCCGCCGGCAGTTAGCCGCTGTCAAAGAAGTCATCAGCAAATAGCCAACCCACACGGCTTGTTTCACAGAGACTTCACCTGAGCTTTACACGCTAGAAGTCAGCTCCTGTGCTTGGTATCGCGTTGACTAACTATGGACTATTTATCCATGCAATGAAAAGATTCAACCCACTTAACCAGGAGCTCACCATGAAAATTCGTACCATCATCCTCGCTTTAGCCGTTGGCGTGAGTGCCGCCTTAACGGGCTCTGCTTTTGCTCAAACTGCAACACCGGGGCTAAATAAGCAAGAAGTAGGTCAGCAAGCCCGTATCAACCAAGGTGTGGCCTCAGGGCAACTGACACCCAAAGAAGCGGGACAGTTGCAGCGCCGAGAAAATCGTCTAGTTGCCCATACGCAACGCGCCAAGGCTGATGGCGTGGTAACACGGGGTGAACGCCATCGTTTGCAACGTGAAGCAAAGCGCAACAGCCGCAGCATTTACCACAAAAAACACAATGCACACCGCATGCACCGCCACGGTCGTGCCTATTAAAAGGCTTTGACCGCTTGATTAACTAGACAGAACAGCGACGCATTCTTCTAAAGCGCGTCGCTGATTGTTGCTTTGTCAGCCTCGGTGATGAAAGCATCTGCATAAAACTCATCTTCAGATAAGCTGCATCGCGTCACAAAGTCGGCATGGGCTGAATCCACCACGATGGGTGCGCCACAAGCATAGACTTGGTGCTTTGACAGATCAGGAAAATCTGTCATGACCGCTTGATGCACAAAACCCGTCCTGCCCGTCCAAGCATCCTCTGGCAATGCATTGGAAACGACCGGGATGTAGCGCAAGTTTGGCATAGCGTCTAATTGCGCCAAAACCCAGTCATTCATGTACAGATCACGCGGTCTGCGGCCACCCCAATACAAGGTGGTAGGGCGTTGAATCCCTTTGGCCTGCATTTGCTCAATGATGGCTTTGATGGGTGCAAAACCGGTGCCTGATGCCAATAAAATCATAGGTTTAGCAGAATCTTCACGCAAATAGAAGCTGCCAAACGGACCTTCAATGCGCTGAATTTCTTTTTCTTTCATGGCACCAAACACATGGTCGGTAAACTTACCGCCAGGCGTGTGGCGGACATGCAATTCGAGCATATTCGCGCTGCCGGACTGATTTTTTGGTGCATTGGCCATGGAATAACTGCGCCGCGCACCATCGCGCAAAATAAACTCAATGTATTGGCCGGCAAAATACTGCAAGGTGTCGCTGGCGGGCAGTTGCAGCTTGAGCAGCATCACATCGTCTGACTTTTTGTCCATCAGCATCACACGGGTCGGCATTTTTTTGATGGGAAACGCATCTGCCAAGGTCACTTGACGGGATTCCAGCACGAGATCACTCAAAGCAGTTGCGCAACAGGTCAAAATATAACCATTGGCCTCTTCTTCCACACTCAAAGCACGGCTTTGGTGCGCACCGTGGACGACTTGGCCCTCTAGCTTTTTACTCTTGCAGGAGCCACATGCACCATCTTTACAACCATAGGGCAAGCCAATACCCTGTCGAATACCCGCTGCCAGAATATGCTCACCCGTTAAGGTGGTAAAACTACGTTCACTGGGCTTCACGGTCACGGTAAAAGTCATTTGGTTATCCTTGGGATATTCGCGCAGGGATATTCAATCAGAGATGTCACTGCAAACAATTGTCAATTAAACATTTTATAAAGCACTTATTTTGCCTTCAAATCGAACCGCCATTCGACCCACTCTTGGTCGCACCGCACATAGCCTTTCCAACTCGGGGTTGGGGGCCTTGCCTGCGC
>CBDUEA010000197.1:0-4372 GCA_965365965.1 uncultured Polaromonas sp.
GCCAATGGTTGGCGCAAACCACTGCTGCAGCCTTAGCCGCGTCGCCTTGGTTGGCTCAGGCGCAGTCCAACTGGCCTTCTAAACCGCTGCGTTTGGTTGTGCCTTTTGCACCCGGCGGTAGCTCTGAAATCGTCGCCCGCGCCGTCGCTGGAGAGATCGCTAAAACCATTGGTCAAAACGTGTTTGTCGACAACAAGCCCGGCGCGGCTGGCAACATTGCGATGCAAGAAGTGGCGAATTCAACGGACGACCACACCTTGGTGTTGGGTCACATTGGTACGCTGGCAGTCAACCCGTATATCTTCGCGAAATTACCTTATGACGCAGCGAAGGACTTCACCCCCATCACCTTGGTCTCTAAAGTGCCAAGTCTTTACGTGGTGCACCCAGACTTACCGATCAAAAACCTGAAAGACTTTGTTGCCTACGTCAAGGCCAAACCCGGCCAGCTGAACTACGGCTCGGCGGGCAACGGCAGCGCCGGCCACTTGGCGTTTGAGTACCTGAAAATGGTGACAGAAACCTTCATGCTGCACGTCCCCTACCGTGGCACCGGCCCAATGCTGACGGACTTGATGGCGGGCCGCTTGCAAGCCGCGTCCGTCGGCGCGCCAGCGCTCTTGGCCTTCATCAAAGCCGGTAAATTGCGCTGCATTGCCACCGGCAGTACAGCACGCTTGGCGCAGTTGCCCGATGTGCCGACCGTGGCCGAGCAAGGCTACAAAAACTTTGAAATGACCCAGTGGTACGGCTTGATGGCGCCCTCCAAATGGCCCAAAGCCAACATTGCCAAGTTTGAAGCAGAAGCCATCAAAGCCGCACGCGGCGCGGTCGTGAAAGAGAAGCTCAGCCAAGAATCTGCCATTGCCGTGGGTAACACCGGTGCAGAATTTGACGCCTTCATCAAGTCCGAGCAAGCCCGCTGGAAGCCGGTGATTGCACGTGCTCACATCAAACCAGACGGGGCATGATAAAAAAGACCAAGTTGATTTAAAAAAGCCATGAAGTTGTCACACTTCATGGCTTTTTTTTTTGGTAGCCTAGCGCAAAAAAACAATCACCTTTCAATAGCGCCCGAGGTTCATCACCTTTGTCCAAGCGTCCACAAAGTCTCTTACAAAGATGCCCTGCGCATCGCTAGAGGCATACACCTCTGCAAGTGCGCGTAACTGGGAGTTCGAGCCGAAGACCAAGTCGACCACTGTGCCCGTCCACTTAGGCGCACCTGTCGTGCGGTCGCTACCTTCAAGAATGCCTTCCGTTGCGGATTTTTTCCAGGTCGTGCGCATATCTAGCAAATTGACAAAAAAATCGTTCGACAACACACCAGGACGCTTGGTAAACACGCCATGCGGCGTCTGCCCAACATTCGCATCGAGCGCTCGCAGACCACCGATCAACACCGTCATCTCTGGCGCAGTCAGCGTCAGCAATTGCGCTTTGTCGATCAGCAGTTCGGCTGCATAGGCTTCCAAGCCTTGGCTGACATAGTTACGGAAACCGTCTGCCTTCGGCTCTAGCGGTTCAAAAGAGTCAACATCCGTCTGTGCTTGTGACGCATCGGTGCGTCCGGCCGCAAAAGGCACAGTCACGTCTTGCCCAGCTTTCTTTGCTGCAGCTTCGACCGCCGCATTACCTGCGAGCACGATCAAGTCAGCGATTGATATTTTCTTGCTACCCGTTTGCGCATCGTTGAACGACTTCTGAACACCTTCTAGTACAGCTAGCACCTTGGCCAACTGAGCCGGCTGGTTGGCTTGCCAGTCTTTCTGCGGCGCCAAGCGGATACGCGCACCATTCGCGCCACCGCGTTTATCGCCACCCCGGAAGGTAGAGGCCGAGGCCCACGCCGTGCTGATCAATTGGGCAATGCTTAAACCTGAAGCAAGCACTTGAGCCTTCAAGGCGGCGACGTCTTTGTCATCAACCAACGCGTGGTCGACGGCTGGCACCGGGTCTTGCCAAATCAGCACCTCATTGGGCACCAACTTGCCTAAATAGCGGGCGCGCGGCCCCATGTCGCGGTGGGTCAGCTTGAACCAGGCGCGTGCAAATGCGTCGGCAAACGCTTCTGGGTTCGCCATAAACTTGCGCGATATTTTCTCGTAAATCGGATCTGCGAGCATCGCCATGTCTGCCGTGGACATCATGGGCGCGTGGCGTTTGCTGGGGTCATGCGCATCGGGCACGGTACCTGCGCCAGCGTCACCTTTGGGTTTCCACTGCCGTGCGCCTGCCGGGCTTTTGGTCATCTCCCATTCGTAGCCTAACAGCGTCTCAAAATAGCTGTTATCCCACGTGATCGGCGTGGGCGTCCAAGCCCCTTCTAAACCGCTGCTGATGGCGTCAACACCTGCGCCGCTGCCAAAACTGCTCTTCCAGCCCAGGCCCTGCTCTTCAATACCCGCGGCCTCAGGCTCTGGGCCAACGTACTTGCTGGGGTCCGCTGCACCGTGGGTTTTGCCAAAGGTATGGCCGCCAGCCGTCAGTGCCACCGTCTCTTCATCGTCCATCGCCATACGCGCGAAGGTCTCGCGAATGTCACGTGCGGAGCCGAGTGCATCCATATTGCCGTTCGGGCCTTCTGGGTTGACGTAGATCAACCCCATCTGCACGGCGGCGAGCGGATTCTCCAACTCGCGGTCACCAGTGTAGCGCTCATCTGCCAACCACTTGCCTTCTGAGCCCCAGTAAATATCTTCTTGAGGCTCCCAAATGTCCTCACGTCCACCGGCAAAGCCAAAAGTTTTGAAGCCCATGGACTCCAATGCGACGTTGCCCGTCAACACAATCAAATCTGCCCAAGAAATTTTGTTGCCATATTTTTGTTTGATCGGCCACAGCAGACGACGCGCTTTGTCCAGGCTGACGTTGTCTGGCCAGCTGTTCAATGGCGCAAAACGTTGATTCCCGCTACCCGCACCGCCACGACCATCCGCAATGCGGTAGGTACCGGCAGAATGCCAAGCCATGCGAATAAAAAACGGTCCGTAATGACCATAGTCTGCCGGCCACCAATCTTGCGAGTCTGTCATCAAGGCGTGGAGGTCTTTGATCACCGCATCCAAGTCCAAACTCTTAAAAGCTTCAGCATAGTTGAATGCCTCACCCAGTGGGTTGGACTTGGCTGAGTGCTGGTGCAGCATTTTGACATTCAGTTGGTTAGGCCACCAGCTGGTGTTGGCAGACGACTTGGCTGAAGTTGTGTGACTGGCGGCACCTGGAAAGGGACATTTTGCTTCGTTGGTCATGGCTTTCTCCTAATGTTGTGTAGCTGTACTAGCTAGGTTCAATGTATGACCTCAGTCTAAATAGGTCAAGACTATTTTAAATATCAAGTTGATTGAAAATTACTATCGACCAAGCGGCCATTGTCATATGCACGATCGAAGCTTTGCTGAAACTCTACGACCCTTCAAACGGTTTTTTCTCAACCCGCGCTGGCGCTCTAGGCGCTGGCTGGACGGCTGTGCCACCCACGGCTGGTCGCGGTGACCGAACGTCCGGTCGCCTCACATGGGGCACCGCTCTGGCGCGTGGCCCATAGCGGCGCATGGGGGCTACCGTGCCGGGCGCAACGGGTACCACTTGCGCGGCTGGCGCTCTATTGCGGTAGACAGGATACGCGGGCTGGTAATACGGCGCTGGATAGCTGTAGGGGTAAGCGTAGGGATATACGTTCGGATATGTATTCGGATAAACATTCGGATAAGTGGGCGCGTTGTAATATGGCTGGTAGATCGGGTCAGCCGAGTACGTGCGGTAAGCCGGCTGCACAACTTCCACCGACAGAGAACCCCGAGGTGGCGCCACGCAACCCGCCAGCAGCAACGCTGCCACCGACGCACCTAGCGCCAACTTAAGCATCCTCATTTTGTTAGTTGGATCATTCACGGCGCACTCCTTCACTGTCGTTTTTCTATGGACGTCTCTTTACCGCACGGGCCGCACTTGCGCAGGCGGTAAATAATCTTCCCCGCGATCAGGCCCTACGCGGCCCGGCACGTTACGGTCAATCATGATCGGCCCATTGTCTACAGGCCGCACTTGCGCGGCGGGTGCATTGTTGCGTGGGTAGTCTTGGTTGTACGGAAATGGGTCATACCAAGGTGAGTAAAAAGGCGAATAGTATGGGGCATAGTAAGGCTGGTTGGACGACGGATACACCATTTGCCCATTCACTTGTGTGCCTGAGTACGGCACCACCACACAACCGGCCAGCAGCCCAATGGCCGCAGCAACCAGACTTAACTTCACGATGTTGGACTGAGAGATTGACATACTGAGCTCCTCTTAAATAATCGCAAAAAAAGTGCAAATGCGCTTTGAATAACTGATAAGAGTCTATTTAGCACCCTTATGTTCCCATTGG
>CBDUEA010000198.1:0-4363 GCA_965365965.1 uncultured Polaromonas sp.
ATCATTCTTATGAGCCAGTTTTTTCGGTTTTCTCTGAAAAATTATTGATGTTAGAATAATCTAATGTTGCACTATTAAGAATTTGTAAACACAAGTTTTTAAAATCAATTCCAGCCTGTTTAGCAGACATGGGTACCAATGAGTGCCCCGTCATGCCAGGAGCCGTGTTTATTTCCAACAGATACGGTTTTCGAGTCACCTTATCAATCATGACATCCGCTCTCGCCCAACCACGACAACTCAGGGCTGTGTATGCTTTAAGAACAATTTCCTGAATAGCAACCTCTTCTCCTTCGGGTAATTCGCAAGGGATAATATATTTCGTATCATTTGCGAAATATTTATTTTGATAATCATAATTACCTTCAGGAGCAATAATCTTAATAATTGGAAGCACTTGCACATTGTTGCTTATGTTGGAATGTTCTGTACTTTCTAAAATAGTACAGGTTACTTCATCACCGCTTATGAATTGTTCGCACATAACAATAGGATCAAGTTCTGCTGCCAATCTATAGGCTTTCTCACATTGTTCAATCGATACAACTTTTGTTAACCCTATTGTTGATCCCTCACGAGCCGGCTTAACAATCATCGGATTACCTAATTCATTCCATGCTTGCTTAGTCTCTTCAATACTGGATACCATGCACCAACCCGGTGTGGGTAATCCTAAAGACTTCCAAATCTGCTTGGTCATTAATTTGTTCATGGCAACACTAGAAGCCATAACACCAGAGCCCGTGTATGGAATTTTCATCAATTCAAGGGCACCTTGGATGGTGCCATCCTCGCCATATCGTCCATGCAAGGCAATAAAACAACGTTCAAATTTCTCATCTTTTAATTTGAAAATATTCTTTTCGCTTGGGTCAAATGCATGCGCATCTACACCCAACTCAATCAATGCCGCTAAAACTGCCGTTCCCGAAAGAATAGAAATATCGCGCTCAGCGGAACTTCCGCCCATCAAAACGGCGACTCGTCCAAGATGCTTCACAGTATTTACAGTTAAGTTTTCCAAAATAACTTTTCCTCAGTTCCCGGTAATTTTAAGCATTAAATGAATCTGCAATTTTTCTAGGCACGGTACCGATTGAACCTGCGCCCATACACAAAACAATATCGCCATCACTTACGATATTTAGAATTGCATTTGGCATTTCATCAACTTCATCAACAAATAAAGGATCAACTTTGCCGGTCAATCGCAATGCACGCGTCAATGCGCGCCCATCTGCACCGACAATTTTCATTTCTCCTGCAGCGTAAACTTCAGCCAGTAATACGACATCCACTGATGAAATGATTTTTATGAAATCTTCAAAACAATCGCGTGTTCTGCTGTATCTATGGGGCTGAAATGCGAGTACCAACCTTTGATTTGGATAGGCACCTCTCGCTGCTTCTATCGTTGCATTCATTTCGACAGGATGGTGACCATAATCATCGATCAAGGTAAAAAAACCACCATCTTTAGTTTTGAATTGTCCATAATTTTGGAATCGTCGGTCGACACCTTTAAACTGAAGTAATGCATTTTGTATGGCAATATCTTCAATATCCAACTCTGTAGCAATGGCTATTGCTGCCAAAGCATTCCTAACATTGTGCAAACCCGGTAAATTCAATTGAATTTTTAGATCGGATAGATTCTCGCCACCGTTGCGACAAACGGTGAAATGCATTTTTCCATTTACAGCTTGAATATCTTTGGCTCTGATTTGTGCTTCAGAATTAAATCCGTAACCGATAATAGGACGCGCAACTTGGGGAATAATTTCTTGAATGGTTGCATCATCTGTACATAATATGGCGGCACCATAAAATGGCATACGATGTAGGAAGTCAACAAATGCTTTTTTAAGTTTTTCAAAATCGTGATCATATGTTTCCATATGATCGGCATCAATATTGGTCACTACAGCCATAATTGGCAGTAGATTTAAAAAAGATGCATCGGATTCATCTGCTTCAACCACGATATAAGCACCATTGCCTAGTTTTGCATTGGCATCTGCACTGTTGAGGCGACCACCAATGACAAAAGTAGGATCCAAACCAGCTTCAGCCAAGATGCTTGCAACAAGACTCGTCGTCGTCGTTTTACCATGTGTCCCCGCAATAGCAATACCTTGCTTCATCCGCATGAGTTCTGCCAACATCACAGCTCTAGGTACGACTGGTATATTTTTTTGACGTGCAGCAATTACTTCTGGATTATCTGATTTAACAGCTGACGAAATAACAACTACATCTACGTGTGCAAGATTTTTGACATCATGACCGATGTAAGTTGTGATTCCTAACTTGGATAGTCTTCGCAAAGTCACACTGTCATTCAAATCGGAGCCACTAATGACATACTCTAAGTTGTGCAACACTTCAGCGATGCCCGACATGCCGGCTCCGCCAATACCGATAAAATGAATGTGTCGTATTGCATGCTTCATCGTGTTAACTCCTCGCATGCATTTGTAATAGAGATTAATGTGTCTGGTTTATACATTTTTCTAGCTTCGACAGCTGTTTTCAGTAGCAATGTACGATCTGTATTTTGAATAAATCTTGCTAATATTTCCGGTGTTAATTCATTCTGAGTTGATATAAAACCTGCATTATTAGCGACTAAAAACATAGCATTTTTAGTTTGATGATCATCCACAGCAGTGGGCAACGGTACAAACATGGCAGCTGCTCCGACTGCAGAGATTTCTGTCACTGTCGTTGCTCCAGCTCGGCAAATAATCAGGTCTGCTTTTGCAAATGCAGATGCTGTGTCGTCTATAAATGGCGTTAGCTCAGCGTCGACATCTACCGCTTTGTAATTTATTATCAGTTCATTTATTTGAGCTACCCCGCTTTGATGAGTTACCAAAGGACGCTCAGGTTTTGGAATCAGTTGAATAGCATTTGGCACGATTTGATTTAAAAATTTTGCACCCAAACTCCCTCCAATAATAAGTACTCGCAGTGGTCCTTGCCTGTTTATGAAACGCAGTTCAGGTGCTGCTTGCTTTAAAAAATCCGAACGCATTGGATTTCCAATCCATTCTGAATTCATCTTAAGGCCAGGAAATGCAGTAAACATTTTTGATGATATGTGTGATAACCATCGGTTACTCATACCCATAACTGCATTTTGTTCATGCAATACAACAGGTTTACGCAATAAGCGTCCCATCATGCATGCTGGGAAAGTAACGTACCCTCCAAATCCCACAATAATATGAGGTTTGTTTTTTGAAATAATACGAGCACTTTGCCAAAAAGCTCTAATCAACCGGTAAGGTAATGACAACCAGGCAAAAACCCCCTTGCCTCGTAAACCAGAGAAAATAATACCTTCAAATTTAATATTTTTATTTGGAACAATCCTAGACTCCATACCTGTTGTCGTTCCCAACCATACCACTTTCCAACCCTTCCGCAACAACTCTTCCGCCACGGCAAGTCCAGGAAAAATATGCCCACCAGTACCACCTGCAACAATCATGGCGGTTTTTTTCAGGGCAACTTGATGGGTTGCATTCATTTATGCGTCCCTCTCATTAGTCCTTTATTTTCATAGTCAATGCGCAGCACAATAGCAATTGCAACGCAATTAAATAAAATAGCTGAACCACCATAACTCATTAAAGGCAAAGTGAGCCCCTTTGTTGGCAGTGCTCCAAGATTCACACCCATATTAATAAATGACTGGAAACCAATCCAAATACCAACCCCTTGGGCTAACAAGCCGGCGAAAAGTCGGTCCAATGCAATAGCTTGCCTGCCGATATGCATAATTCGGCGCGTCAGCCATAGAAATAAGCCAATCACCACGGTGACGCCTATTAACCCAAACTCTTCTCCAATGACTGCAAGTAAAAAGTCAGTATGCGCCTCGGGTAGCCAATGTAACTTCTCTACACTACCACCCAAACCAACTCCAAATATTTCACCACGGCCAAATGCAATCAAAGAATGCGATAGCTGATACCCTTTTCCTAGTGTGTGCTCTGCACTCCATGGGTCGAGGTAAGCAAAAATTCTCTCTCTTCTCCAATCACTCATGGCAATCATGGTTCCAAACGCCATCACAATTAATGCCGCAATTAAAAAAAACATACGAGCATTAACACCGCCTAAGAATAAAATCCCCATGGCAATCACCGCAATAACCATGAAGGCACCCATATCAGGCTCTGCCAACAGCAATAGTCCAACCACAATAACCGCTATACCAATGGGCATGACCGCTACAAAAAATCTTTCTTTGATATCCATTTTTCTGACCATATAGTCAGATACGTAAAGCAACATTGCAAATTTAACAAATTCAGATGGTTGAAAACTGATGAATCCAAGAGGTATCCAACGA
>CBDUEA010000199.1:0-4306 GCA_965365965.1 uncultured Polaromonas sp.
CACCAAAAACACGGGTTTGTCGCCAATTTTGGTTTGCACGGTGGCGGTGACGCAGACTTCGAACAGGCCTTCCGCCACGGGCAGCGCTTCAACGCCCAGTTGAATGTCCACAGTTGGCTGCTCTTGCTCAAGCAAGATAGCAGGAGAATTGGGCTGCTCTAAGGACGCCTCTTTGAGGTAAACGCGTTGAATTTGGAAAACTGGAGATGTGTCCGCGCCAGTGTCAATTGCATTGTCAGCCATGAGAATTCCTCTAAAGTTCTTGAAATCTGCTTAGTAATCTGCCTATCGCACGGTTTGTCATGCATCAGGCAGTGAATCACAGATTATCTCAGACGCTCACGTCGTTTTTAGGGTCTTTTTATTCGCTTTTAAAATTAGCTTTTTAGTGACTGTTCAACTGTTTCTCTAGCTTGTCGAGCACTTGGTAGCAAGCCAACACGCTGGCCACGCTGGAATTGGGCTCGCGGCCTTCTTTGATGGCTGCAAAAAACTCGCGGTCTTGCAGCTCGATGCCGTTCATCGACACATCGACTTGGCTCACGTCGATTTTCTCATCTTTTCCGGTAAACAGGTCGTCATAACGCGCCAAATATGTCGCGGTGTCGCCGATGTAGCGGAAGAATGTGCCCAATGGCCCGTCGTTGTTGAAGCTCAAAGACAGCGTACAAATCGCCCCATTGGCGGCTTGCAGTTGGATAGACATGTCCATCGCAATCCCGAGCACCGGGTGAATCGGGCCTTGTACCGCATTGGCTCTGACAATTGGGCTACCGCACTGGTAAGCAAACAAATCAACGGTGTGCGCTGCATGGTGCCACAACAGGTGGTCAGTCCAAGAGCGGGCTTGGCCGAGTGCGTTCATGTTGGTGCGGCGGAAAAAGTAGGTTTGCACATCCATTTGCTGGATGTTGAACTTGCCCGCTTTGATTTGCTTGTGCACATACTGGTGGCTGGGGTTGAAGCGGCGGGTGTGACCGCACATCGCCACCAAGCCACTGCTTTTGGCCAAAGCGACGACGTCATCAGCGCCTTTCAAGGTGTCCGCCAACGGGATTTCGACTTGAACGTGTTTGCCAGCTTTCAGGCAAGCCAAGGTTTGCTCCGCATGCATTTGGGTCGGGGTACACAAAATCACGGCATCGACTTCAGGCAGCGCCAAGCTTTCGGCCAAGTCAGTGGTGATGTGGTCAATACCATAAGCTTTGGCGGTTTCTCGGGTTTTTTCTAAATCGCGGCTGATCAAAGAGACGACTTCCACGCCGTCAATATTTTTGATGCCGTCTAAGTGCTTGATGCCGAAGGCACCAGCGCCAGCCAGGGCTACTTTGATTGTTTTACTCATCTTTTTGCTTTCTTAATTCTTATCTAAGCGCTTATTTATTTTCCAAAATCAAATGACCTACCGACGTGTTGCTCGCAGGCACATGGTGGAAGCGGTGTACTTCTTTGGGGGCTGGGCCGGCGGCGACTTCGCCTGCCGCTGGGTCGCGCAGGTCGCTCATCGCGCCGCGTGCAATCAGCCACATCACCAATTCAATGCCTTCAGAGCCTGCCTCGCGCACGTAGTCGATGTGCGGCATTTTGGCCAAAGCGTCAGGCTCGGTGACCATGCGTTCCATGAATTGTTTGTCCCATTCCAAATTGATCAACCCTGCGCGTGGGCCTTGCAGTTGGTGGCTCATACCGCCTGTGCCCCAAATTTGTACCTTCAAGGGTTTACCGTATTTGTTCAAACCGTCATAGCTTTCAATGGCGCGGCGGATGGCTTTGCCCAAGTTCAAGCAACGTTGACCGCTGGGCACAGGGTATTGCACCACGTTGACGGCGAACGGAATGACGGCACAAGGCCAAGCGTCTGGTTGGCCACACATCAAGTTCAGCGGAACGGTCAAACCGTGGTCGACGTCCATTTTGTTGACGATTGTCAAATCAAAGTCTTGCTGAATGACCGACTGCGCAATGTGCGCCGCCAGCTCAGGATGCCCTTGTACCATCGGCACGGGGCGCGGGCCCCAACCTTCGTCTGCGGGTGTGAAAGTCGCGGCACAGCCAATCGCAAAGGTTGGAATCATCTCCAAGCTAAACGCGGTTGCGTGGTCGTTGTAGACCAAAAAAATGACGTCGGGCGTGTTGTCCTTCATCCATTGCTTTGAGAATTCATAACCCTTGAACACGGGTTGCCAATAGGCTTCGTTGGTTTTGCCCAAATCGATCGCCGCGCCAATGGCGGGAACGTGGGAGGTGTAGACGCTGGCGGTGATGTTGGCCATGTTAGTTGTTTCCTTTTTGTCCTGCCGTATTTTGGTTCTTTTTGCCTTGTGGTTGGTGCTGCGCTTGCGCATCGCCATCTTCGCCAATCACGCGGTTGCCTTCGGCACTGCGGCCACCTGCCAACATCATGTCGCGGTATTCCTCTTCCGTCAGTCCGGTCATGCTACCGGCCATTTGCTGGAAGCTCTTGCCATCCGTTGCACCAATTTTGGCGAGAAAATAAATGTTGCCACCCGCCGCGATACAGCGGTTCAAATCGCGTGCCAGCACCGCTTGCTTTTGCTCCTCGGTCATGAGCCACTCATCCAGATAAACGCGTTCGTTCGCTTTAAAGCGTTCGCGGTTGGCAGCTTTCATCAGCGACATGCAAAACTGGTTCAGGTGGTAGCCCTTGCGGCTTTGCTCTGCGTCAAAAATGGTCGTGCCTGGCACGTTGAGATAGGGTTTGACTAAAGACATTATTTGCTCCAATACAGACGAGTTGGGTTGTCAACCAAGAGTTTTTGTTGCAGTTCTGGGGTGTTAGCAATCTGCGGGATGTAGTCGACCAGCAGGCCGTCGTCAGGCATGTGGTCTTTCAGGTTGGGGTGCGGCCAATCGGTGCCCCAAAGCACGCGGTCGGGGAAGGTCTCGACCAAGCGCTTGGCGAATGGCACCACGTCGGCGTAAGCATGTTGCTCACCGTTCAGCGCTTTCGGGCCACTTACGCTCAAACGCTCAGGGCAGCTAACTTTGCTCCAAATGTTGCTGTGCTCGCGCATCATTTTGACAAACAGCTCAAACTCTGGCCCATCCACCGGCTTACTCACATCCGGTCGGCCCATGTGGTCCACCACCACGGTGGTGGGCAAGGCGGTGAAAAAGTCATACAGCTCGGGTAAGTCAACCGCTTCAAAGTAAATCACCACATGCCAGCCCAGCGGCGCGATGCGGTTGGCAATCTCTAAAAGCACTTCTCGCGGTGTGAAATCCGCCAAGCGTTTGACAAAGTTAAAACGCGTACCGCGCACGCCGGCGGCGTGCATGGCTTGCAACTCAGCATCGGTCACGTTGCGGTTGACGGTGGCAACGCCACGTGCTTTGTCATTTGAGGCTTTCAGCGCATCCACCAAGGCGCGGTTGTCCGAGCCGTGGCAGGTCGCTTGCACGATGACGTTTTTGTCAAAGCCCAAGTGGTCGCGCAAGGCGAAGAGTTGCTCTTTGGACGCATCGCAAGGTGTGTATTTGCGTTCTGGCGCGTAGGGAAACACGTCGCCTGGGCCGAAGACGTGGCAGTGCGCGTCAACAGCGCCGGCAGGAAGTGTGAAGCGCGGTTTGCTGGGGTTTGTATACCAATCCAGCCAGTCAGCCGTTTTGGTGAAATCACCGAGTGTGGGTTTTGACATGTTGTGTATGTTTTTATAAGTTATTAATCGATGTTTTAGTCGATATATTTCAAACCCGCTTTTTCCAAGCCTTCGCGCATTTTGTAGTAGTCCAAACCGAGCATGCCGGAAGCAAAGATGGCGCGTTTGTCGCCCTCAAATTCTTCCCGTTTTTCAGCAGCGTCTGCTACCTGCTGCGCCATGGCTGCGGGCACGACGACGACGCCATCAATGTCGGCAACGATCACATCGCCGGGGTTCACCAGCGCACCCGCGCAGACTACCGGGATGTTGACGGAGCCGAGTGTTGACTTGATGGTGCCTTTGGAATGGATGGCTTTGCTGAAGACGGGGAAGCCCATCTCGGTCAAATCCTTCACATCGCGCACGCCGCCGTCAATGATCAAACCCTTGGCACCGCGCGCCATGAAGCTGGTGGCGAGCAAGTCGCCAAAAAAACCGTCGTTGTTTTCGGTCGTGCAAGCGGCTACGGCCACATCGCCGGGCTGCAATTGTTCGGCTGCGACATGCATCATCCAGTTGTCGCCCGGTTGCAGCAGAATGGTGACGGCAGTGCCGCAGATTTTGGCGTGGGAGTAAATGGGTCGCATGTAAGGCTTCATCAGCCCGACGCGGCCCATCGCCTCGTGGATGGTGGCGACGCCGTA